>JANNUB010000432.1:0-2519 GCA_031394795.1 Ignavibacteriota bacterium
ATTGCCGTTGCGCAAGACAGCTTTGGCTTTGACCAGTCCGAATTGTGTTTGAATCTCCAACTCGCGGCGGGGAAGTTTTCTCCGTCCAACGTTTTGTATGCGCAACCCGATGGTTGATGTTTGTGTGTAGATGATTTGAGAAACAGCATCAAGCTTTGACTTGGCAACCATGACGGAAAGGAGAATTCCCGGTCGCCCCTTTTTCATGATGATGGGAACGAGATACGCATCATGCGCACCGGCGGCGAGAAGTTTTTCGATCAGATACGGATAAACTTGCGGGTTCATATCGTCAATGTTCGTTTCAATCACAACGATATGTTCTTCTTCCGTCGGTGAATCCATTTCTCCGACGACAACTCTCAGCAAATTCGGCATTTGCTCGAATTCTTTCGTTCCTGCGCCGTAGCCGATTGTTTGCACGCGAATAGTTTCGTCGTCCAGCACTCCTGACGAAAGCGCCTTGACAATCGCTGCGCCTGTTGGCGTTGTAAGTTCGTGCGGAATGTTTGTGAGAACAGTCGGATAGTCTTTGAGGATTTCGATCGTTGCAGGAGCAGGCGTTGGCATGATACCGTGCTGTGTGCTGATGAGTCCGCCGCTGCCAAGCCTCACGGGCGACGTGTAAACGCGCTCGACGCCAAACTTCTCTAAACAAATTGCAACACCGACAATATCAACGATAGAATCCAGCGCGCCGACTTCGTGGAAGTGAATTTTCTCAAGCGTGGTGCTGTGCACTTTTGCTTCCGCAACACCGATGATGTGAAAGATGGATTTCGAGACTTCCTTTACTCTCGGCGACAGGCCGCTCGAATCAATGATGCTGCAAATGTCTTTGAGATGGCGATGGTAATGCGGCGTGTGCGAGATTGCAACGTCGATGTGTACGGCGCTTATCGAATTTCTCATCACATGCTTGCCGATAAGCTCGAAGCCTGTAAGCGGAAGTTTCTTGAGTTCGCTTGCGAGTTCATCAATGGGCAGTCCCGCGCTCACGAACGCTGCCAGTGTCATATCGCCGGCAATTCCGGCGATGGTATCGAGGTATGCAATTTTCATATTATCGTAGCGCGACCAGTCTGGTCGCTTCTTAGTTGTATCATATCAATCCTTGTTTTACGTAACTCCACTTCCACTCATCCCAGGTTTTTGCAAGCGCAGCCTTAACTGAATTGTTAAGAACATACCAAATTGTTCGCTCAAGTTCTTCGGCTTCGCGGATCACATGATCGTAGCTTTCATGCTGCCAGAACTGACCTTCTCTGTTCAGGATTTTGTTTGACTTTAACGCCGTGTACCATTTTAGGTTTTCCAATATTCGCGTCACCACGTAGGGCGACGAGGCTCGTCGCCCTACGTGGTGAAGTTTGTCTATTGCTTTCGCTTCGCCGATGGAAAAAATTGTATGAACATGATTCGGCATAACAGTGAACGCGATAAGATCGTACAACTTCTTATCACGAAAATGTAACGCCTCGACAATCAGTTCTGTAATCTCCGGTTCTCTCAGCCAGTGTGGTCCTGTTGTGCTTCCATCCGATAGGCAATCGAACTTCTCGAAATACTCTTGACGGATTTGATGAAACATCTCGAACCGCTTCTTGTCGTTTTTCATGCCCGATGCATGCCGTTCTGATTCCTCAAGCTCGCCCTGCAGTCGCTCGATCGCATCTTGAGGAAGAGAACCGGCGAGTCTGAACACGACATGATATGTTGCGTTCTCCGGTTGATAGTGAGGAAGATTGCGGCGATAGAAGTCTTCGGGCATTGGGAACGCTCCTGTAGTGCGACGAGGCTCGTCGCCCTACAAATACTTTTCCAGATGTTTCAAAAGCCTCTCCGTCGCGCCGACGTTTGCTTGCACAAAATCACCGGCGATTTTCCCGGCTCGCGCACGAGCGTCATCCTTCTCCGACAATTCATGCATCACACGATACAAACTTTTTTCATCCTCAACAACGAATCCGCCGCCAAGTCCGGCGATCTTCACGGCCTCTTGCGAATTGTTATGCTTCGGTCCGTACACAACGGGGATTCCATATACAGCCGCCTCGAGAACATTGTGAACATTCTGCTTAAAACTTCCGCCGACGTACGCGATATGCGCGTACTTGTACAGCGTCGAGAGGATGCCGATACTGTCCACGATGATAACATGCTCGCCGTTGTAATCGTTGAGCGCGGAGAAACGAATGAACGTTGTCTTTCCGTTCAGCTCCGTCTCAACTTCTTCGAGATGTTCAATCGTCGGTTCGTGCGGCACAAGAATGAGGAGAAGGTTCCTCATCTCCTTTTGCAATTGGAGGAATGCCGGAATCAAGACCGCCTCATCCTCGCTCCAACTGCTTCCTGCAACGATCACTCGTTTGTCGCGAAGAATACTGTCCGTAATGATATGCTTCTTCTTCGCTTCGGCGCTTCGAATGTTCACCTGATCGTAGCGCGTGTCGCCGATTGCTTCGACGATGGGTTTTGAGAGGGAGAAAATTTTGAACGCGTCAACATCGCTCTGCGAA
>JANNUB010000463.1:0-2498 GCA_031394795.1 Ignavibacteriota bacterium
GCTGGATCTGAGTGAAAGTAAAGTGTGGGGTCATCATATCAATACGAGCGACCATATCAGTCGTCAGGTAAGCGACAAGGAGAAGTTCAGTGCGCTCGCGTTCAAGATCATGACCGACCCGTTTGTTGGAAAGCTGACCTACTTCCGCGTTTACTCCGGAGCGTTGAAAGCGGGTTCGTATGTGTACAACCCGGTGTCGGAGAAGAAAGAGCGCATCAGCCGTATCCTCCGCATGCACGCGAACACCCGTGAAGACGTCGAGGAGGCGTACTCAGGCGATATTTGCGCGGCGGTCGGGTTGAAATTCACAAGAACGGGCGATACGCTCTGCGATGAAAACGATCCGATCGTTCTTGAAAAAATGACGTTCCCCGATCCCGTGATTCACGTCGCGATCGAGCCGAAGACGAAAGCCGATCAGGAGAAAATGGGCGAGGCCCTTTCGAAGCTGTCGGAAGAAGATCCGACGTTCCGCGTCTCGTCAAATGAAGAAACCGGACAGACGATTGTCAGCGGAATGGGCGAGCTGCATCTTGAGATCATCGTTGATCGCATGAAGCGCGAGTTCCGCGTCGAGGCGAACATCGGCAAGCCGCAGGTCGCGTACAAGGAAACGATCCGCAAGAAGGTGCAAGCCGAAGGCAAGTTCATTCGGCAGTCGGGCGGCCGCGGTCAGTTTGGCCATGTGTGGCTCGAAATCGAGCCGAACGAAAAAGGCAAAGGGTTCGAGTTCGAGAACGCTATTGTCGGCGGCGTCATTCCGAAAGAATACATCAGACCTGTCGAGCAGGGTATTGTCGAAGCGATGAAGAACGGCGTGCTCGCGGGATATCCCGTCGAGGACATCAAGGTGAAACTCTTCGACGGCTCGTATCACGATGTGGACTCGTCCGAAATGGCGTTCAAGATTGCCGGCTCGATGGGCTTCAAGGAAGGCGCTCGCAAAGCAGACCCCACGTTGCTCGAACCGATTATGGCTGTCGAAGTCGTAACGCCGGAAGAATACATGGGCGATGTGATGGGCGATTTGAATTCGCGACGCGGACGCATTCAAGGCATGAACCCGCGCAAAGACGCGCAGGTGATCAAGGCGGAAGTTCCGCTGTCGGAAATGTTCGGCTATTCGACGACGCTCCGCTCGATGACGCAGGGGCGCGCAATTTACTCGATGGAGTTGTCGCATTATGATGACACGCCGAAGAGCGTTTCAGAACAGATCATTGAGAAGGTAAAAGGCAAGGAAGCAGTTCCGGCCTGACGGCAAAGAGAACATTCTATCCCACCCTTAGGAATAAAGGAGACACAATAATGGCAAAAGAAAAATTCAATCGTTCCAAGCCCCACTTGAACGTGGGAACGATTGGTCACGTCGACCACGGAAAGACGACACTGACGGCGGCGATTACGATGGTGTTGGCAAAGAAGGGTTTGTCGGCAGTGCGCACATTCGATTCAATCGACAACGCTCCGGAAGAGCGTGAGCGCGGTATCACCATTGCAACGGCGCACGTCGAATACCAAACCGAGAAACGCCACTATGCACACGTGGACTGTCCCGGTCACGCCGACTATGTCAAGAACATGATTACCGGCGCCGCGCAGATGGACGGCGCTATCCTCGTGGTTGCCGCGACGGATGGTCCGATGCCGCAGACGCGCGAGCACATTCTGCTTGCACGCCAGGTCGGTGTGCCGAAAATCGTTGTGTTCATGAACAAGGTTGATGCGGTGGACGATCCGGAGCTTCTTGACCTCGTGGAGCTTGAGCTGCGCGATCTGTTGAAGAAATTCGAATTCCCCGGCGACGATATTCCCATCATTCGGGGTTCCGCGCTCAAGGCAATGGAAGCAGCGCTGAAACCGGATGTGAAACCGGACGATCCGGCATTCAAGTGCATTATGGAATTGATGGATGCGGTCGACAGCTATATCCCTGTTCCGCTGCGCGAAATCGACAAGCCGTTCTTGATGCCGGTGGAAGACGTGTTCTCCATTACCGGTCGCGGCACCGTGGGAACGGGTCGCGTCGAGCGCGGCAAAGCGAAGGTTGGCGACGAGGTGGAAATTGTCGGGCTCGGTGCGCACATGAAGTCGGTTGTTACCGGCGCGGAGATGTTCCGGAAAGAACTCGATGAAGTTGTTGCTGGCGACAACGCCGGCTTGTTGTTGCGCGGTGTCGACAAAAACGATCTCGAGCGCGGCATGGTCCTCGCGAAACCGGGATCCATCACGCCGCACAAAAAATTCTTGGGACAAGTGTATGTGTTGAAAAAAGAAGAAGGTGGGCGCCACACACCGTTCTTCACCGGGTATCGTCCGCAGTTCTACTTCCGCACGACGGATGTGACCGGCGTCGCGACGCTCGCGGGCGGAACGGAGATGGTCATGCCGGGCGATAACGTGGACGGAATGTCCATCGAGTTGATCACGACGATCGCAATGGAAGAAGGCCTGCGCTTCGCTATCCGCGAGGGCGGTCACACCGTCGGCGCCGGTGT
>JANNUB010000527.1:0-8437 GCA_031394795.1 Ignavibacteriota bacterium
CGATAAACGAGAACCGGCAATTGTCCGAAGGACTCCTTACGGAGAATGCCGAACGCATCGCGCTTCAGCAAAAAGAAAAAACATTGCAGCAACAGTTGAGCGACGAGCAATCCCGCGCCAAAGATTTAGCCGAGAAGCTCGAAGCCGAGCGGACGCAAGCGAAGCTTCCGGTAGTTTCGTTTGTGCTTTCTCCCGGAGGTTTTCGCGACGTTAGCTCGATGCAGAAAATTGTTTTACCGAAAACGCTTGCGATGATTGTGTTGCAATTGGATTTGGAAGGTGAGAAAGTGATTGGGAGCTACGACGCGGTGATGTACGACGAGAGAAATGTATTGCTAAAGAGATGGGAGGGGGTACCGAGTGTGCGAAGAGTGAATGGGTTGCAGGTCAGTTTATCTTTGCAACCGCGTTTGCTCAAGGCTCAGAGATACAAGATTGAGTTGGTGGGGAAGAAAGTGTTTGTCTATTCGTTTGGGGTTGTGGGGAGATGAGATTGAAACTTAATTCACAGGTACAATGAACAAAGCTTGGAGGTTACCATGCACAATCGCTTACTGGAAACGCTCATGAGATTATTCGTCTTGTTCCAACTCAGTTTTGTTCTGTGTTTAAACTTGGGGCGAAGTCAGACGATCGATACCCTTTGGCATGAGACGTGGGAGGGTAATCCTACAGCGAATTGGGATGTCCAAGGTGGACAATGGCAATGGGGAATACCCACAAGCGGTCCGGGATCAGCTTACGCTGGCGCCAATGTTGCTGCAACAGTTTTAGCGGGAAATTATTCTGAACCTGCGGATGCGAGGCTTCGACGAATAGTCTCCTTTAGAGTTCCCCCCGCGACGCAAAACCCGAGGCTTCGATTTTGGCATTGGTACAGTTTCAATGCCGGAGACTACGGGCGTGTTGAGATAAGACGCGTCGGTCAAGCTTGGACGCCTATCTCGACAGACTACGACTGGACTGGAAGTGGAGTTTGGACATACCCATTGATTGACCTTACTGCTTACGCTGATTCTATGATTGAGATTTCATTCTTGTTTCATTCAGTGGACGTGGTTGGTAACGGCGGGCCGGATGTTGGACCAGGGTGGTATTTAGACAATGTCGCCGTTTTGATGGGGCCGGTTCTACTCAACAATCCAGAGGGCTTCGAATCAGGCATAGGAAATTGGGCGGCAGAGCGAGGCACTTGGGAAGTTGGCAGGCCGGATTCAACAAATGGTCCGCGAAGAGCTTATGCTGGACAAAACTGCGCTGCGACTGTTTTGAGAGGTAACTATGCAGAGCCTGTGGATAGCAGACTCATCTCTCCGCGTTTCACTGTGCCACCTGCTGCTAATAATCCCCGCCTTCGGTTCTGGCATTGGTATAGTTTTTCTACGGGTGATGACGCAACATTGGAAATAAGGGTCGGGAATGGGGCGTGGACAAGGATCTCGAACTTGTATAATGCAACGGGTAGTGGCGTTTGGACATCTGCCTATGTTGATCTCTCGCCGTTCGCCAATGCCGCAGTTCAAATCGCTCTTCGGTTTTACTCGGTAGATGTCGTTGGGAACGGGGGACCCGATGTGAGTACCGGTTGGTATGTTGATGAAGTTAGACTTGTCACTGGTTCCATCCTTCTGCCCAACGTTGAGTTTTTCGAATCAGGGATCAACGATTGGTCTGGTGAACGCGGAACGTGGGAAGTAGGTATCCCGACAAGTGGACCTCGTCGGGCATATCAAGGACAAAACTGCGCCGCAACTGTTTTGACTGGTGACTACGCTGAACCGGTTGACAGTAGGCTCTTAAGTCCTCCATTTTCAGCTTTGTTAAGAACTAATTCACTACGATTCTGGCACTGGTTCTGTTTTAATGCTGGTGATTACGGAGAAGTTCAAGTCAAGCTATTAAGCGGTCAATGGCGGTCCCTTCCTCCCCGTTTTGTGAATTCAAGTGTTGTATGGTCGAACTCGTACTATGACCTGACTGCATACCGCGACTCAATCAGGCAAATTGGTTTCTATTTCCATTCTGTAGATGTGGTGGGGAACGGCGGACCTGACGTCTGCAGTGGGTGGTATATTGACAGCGTAGCATTCAGTTTTACCACGGCTGTCAGTGAGTTGAATGGAATCGAACCTTCAACGTTCTACCTATCTCAAAACTACCCCAACCCTTTCAACCCATCTACAAAAATAAACTTCAGCATCCCAACTACAAGTTTCGCGATGCTGAAAGTCTTCGACATACTCGGCAAAGAAGTCGCAACGCTGGTGAATGAAGAACTGAAGCCGGGAAGTTATGAGACGACATTTGACGGAAAAGATTTGTCGAGCGGAGTTTATTTTTATCGGTTGCGCGCCCGCCAAACAGACGGCGGACAAGCGGGGAGTTTTGTGCAGACGAAGAAACTCGTACTGTTGAGGTAACAGGTACGGGGCTTTCTATAACTGATTCTTTTTTTCAGGGGAGAGATCATGACAAAAGATATTTGTCCGTTGTCAGAGTACGAGAAACAACTCACAGAGAGACTGCGCACCGAGGCAGAAGATGTCAAACAGTGCTTCACGAACTTCTCATTCAAGGCGTTGGCATTCACTGCAGCGATCTTAGGAGTAATTGTTCATTACCAGAAGGATAACCCTTATGTCGCACTTACAACAATCCCCGTGGCTTTCCTCTTGGTTGCCGTATCGAGAATCGGCACGCATAAGTTTGCAACTGCAAATCGCAACTTCGGCTACGAACTGCATCTCTTTAGAACGCGCCATATTTCAGACAGTTCGAGCAATGGCTGGCAAGCATTCATGAGAGAAATCGGCTGGGAAGAAGCAATGCGCGCATGGAGAATCGTGCACGCGACAATCTTTTGTCACACATATGTTTTCAATTTCTTTCTCCCAAACATCCTCCGCAAGGAACATTGGGGTGTTAAGGAGCGTTGGTTTGAACCTCCTTCACTACGAGAGCAAGGAAGCTATTACTGGGCGGGATCGTATTTGCGAATCATGCTTGGTCTACTCCACACGTTGGCAGTCATTTCGATCATACCGATGTATGTTGCAAGCCACCAATTTCGTATGGAAGGCGAGGCTGATCTTGAACGCCTTTTCGCGTTTCTCTCGCTGTGCCTGCTTCTCTTTGTGGTTTCCAGAGTAACCAAAGACATTGTTCGAAGAAGGATCTTGGAGTCCGGCATGCTTTCCATACACTCTTGCGCTATTTCTTGGCAAGCTGTTGTAGTTGCTCATTATCGTGCACTCCAAAGAATCGTCGACGACAAACAAAGAGGATTTCACAACTACACGAAATACCTGTCGCTTGAAGCGATCGACCTTTCGAAACATGTCTTAAGCATTCCGGGGAGAATAATGTGAACCGGCTGCAACTCACACCAATCACATCAACCGCCAACTTATCAAGGAGAAACGAACAATGAAACCATCGTGTGTCAAGGCAACAATAGTTGCCGCACTTGCGATCGTGTCATGCTTGAAAGCTACGTCCCAACACGCGTACTTCAACGTAGCAATCGGCTACGGTCTCTCCGCCGGATCCCAGCAGTTGGAATCGAAAAGTAACGGCACAAATCGCGAAGGCGTGTACGGCTCGTTCGGACAAGGCTTGAAGTTCGGAGCGACTGGCGGTTATATGTTCAGTCCGAATGTCGGCGCGGAGCTTGGCTTTCTGTATCTCATCGGCAATTCGTTCGAAGGGGGTTCGACCAGTACGAATTCCACTGCCACCGACAAACGATCCGGTTCGGGCTTTATGATCGCGCCGGCAATTGTTATCGCGGGCAGCGGAACCGTTATGCCGTACGCGAAAGCTGGAATTGTTTTTGGCTTCTTGAAGGTGAAAAATGAATCGTCGGGTTCATCTACGATAGGGCAAACGCAATCCCGATCAGAATTCGCGGCTGAAGAAACTGGAGGCGTAGCAATTGGCTTTGCAGGCGGAGTAGGTGTTGTGTTCGCTTCGGGTAGCCAGCTGAATTTCTTCGCGGAGGTTGCAATGGTGAACATGGCGTATTCTCCTTCGCAAGCCGAGCTGACGAAGTCAACCCTCAACGGAGTTGACCAGCTTCCGACAATCCCGAATAAGAAGGTGGAATTCAAAGAAAGTTACAATTCGACTGAACAAAATGTCGCGCTTGCCGTGAGAGAGCCTTTCGGCAGCATCGGCGTGAACGTTGGTGTGCGTGTGAATTTGTAGTTCAAATGGTGTAGGGATGACCATCCCGCGGCATTGTTCGTACCCCTTATGATGCGGCGTAAAATCGTCCCTACACATTCTGCAACCATCACTTACTTTAGGATTGACGTCATGAAAAATCGTTTTGCCTATCTCTGCATACTGATGGAAATGCTGACGTTGGGATTGATTCTTTCGCACTGCAAGAAGGACGAGATTACTTCTGTGGATGCTCCCGCTGAAGTCCAAGGCACTTGGGTTGGCTATGAAGTGCAAGGGCGTTCATGAACGTGGACGGTGCAAATCGCTGGAAGCGCGCTCAACAGTTCTGGACCCGGCGAGTGGTACAAGGGTTCGGTGAGCGCAAACGTAAATGCGAACCCAAAGGAGCTCGATTTCCTCGTCAGCGAATGCTCCGCGCCCCAATATGTCGGCAAGACTTCGCTCGGGATTTACAAGATTTCGGGAGATACGTTGACGGTCTCACAAAACGAACCGGGCGTCAGTGAGCGGCCGCCTTCGTTCAGACTGAGTCTTGATAACCGCGTATTTGTTTTTCTTAAGCAGTGATTTTCGGGAAAGGAGTTTCTCATGCTTCGATTTGTTGTTCCTCTCGTTCTCGCGCTTTGTGTTCTCAACCTTAGCTGCAAGAAAGATGAGTCCTCGCCGGCAGCCGCGCTCTTCGGCTCGATTATGCCGCTCAAAGTCGGCAACTCGTGGACGTACAAGATTACTGGCTATGATTTTCTTGGAGCGGTTCTCCCGTTCTCATTTGGTGATATTTCTTTACGCATCACCAATGAGACAACTATAGGTTCCGAGAAGTGGTATAGCCTGGATGGTTCGCTGGTAACCAACAGAGCCGACGGCCTCTGGAGCCGTGATAGTTTAGGCCGCGAACAATTGGATTTAAAATATCCGGCAAATGTGAACGATACCTACACATCGGGAAGTTCCCAAATTGTCGTGACCTCAACAAATCAAAGCATTGGCGTCCCGCAGGGTCAATACTCCTGTTATGCCTACCGTTATGGTTCCGGAACCTCTTTCGAAGTCGTTCAATTCTGCGCCCCGAACGTCGGAATTGTGAAAATCGAAGGATACCAACGAACCCTCAGCGGACGCACGTATGTGGCTACTACCTTTGAGTTGAAAGGGCTAACCTTGAACTGAAAAACTTTCTCACCAACAGAAAGGATCACATTATGTCTTACGCTCGAACCTATCCTGTGCGAAGATTCGGCGTTATGCTGATCGTCGCAGCCGTCGGACTTGTGCCTTCCTCGCTTCTCGCGCGCGAGGTTTCATTCGCCGACTCAACAATCGCCATCCATCTGAAAGATGGTCGAACGATATACGGCAGGATCATCAAAGAAACGGATGACGTAATTCGAATTGAGGACAAGGAGGGAGTGCACGAGATGCCGCGGTCGTTCGTGAAGTCCATCGAACGAAAAGCTCTGCCTCCGAGTGAGCCGATTTCAGCGCCGAAAACCGACGCGGTCGCTCGCGTTGCACAAGCGCCGGACACTACGATGGGCATCGCTGGAACGAATCGTTTCCCTACTGCCAAAGGGAGTCTCCTCTTCGACGTGCAGCTTGTATATTCCAGCATTACAGCAAACGACGATAAAGGAGACGCGCTGACGAATATTTCATTCGGCCTCGGCGCTTCGACATTCATCGTGCAAGGCGTTGGCATTGGACTGAACGTCGCGTACACGAGTATCGGAGGATTTGGGATTGGGACGAGCAGCAGCACTGTTTCGGCTCTCGCGATCGGGCCAAAAGTGACGCTCGTATTGGGAACGGAGAAGAGTTCCGTTTTTCCGTATTTGCATTTCGCGTACAATCACCTGACACTCACCACTGAATCTCGGAGAGGAATCACAATCGGTGATGAAGGGGCAAATTCGTTCGCCGTCGGGGTGGGCTTTCTTTTCAAACGGTACGGGCATATCGGCATTCCGCTCGAATTCGGCGCAACGTTTCAGACGTTTGATAAGGTAACGGTTGCTGTTTACGGCATCGGCGTCGGGGTGTCCGGTTTTCTCTATGATCTGTTTTAGTTCGTGGGTCGTTGCTTAACTTCGTAGTGTATACACTAAATAATTTTGCAGAAGGGAATCGAATATGAAACCGATGAAACTCGAAGCGCTGATTCTTCTCATTGGCATTACTGCATCCACAGCATGGGCGCAAATTGCCGACAGCACTGAACGTTCTTTTACGTTGAAAGGCAGCCGGCTCAACTCAGTCGTCGGCAGCATCGCGCATCAAACTCAAGAGGGCAAAGACGCGATTACGCTCATCGCACTTGGCTGGAGCCACTTGACGTTTGCAGGGGACAACTTTGCTCCGGGAGTGGATTGGAGAGTAGCGAGAATCCAGGAGGGGTCCAATTCCATAACTCAAATGGCATTCGGTCCTAAATTCGTCGCGGCGTTCGGCGTGCCGCAAGCGCCCGTGTATCCGTACTTCGGATTCGGATACAACCTGCTCGTCAACTGGGTGGGCGAGGATGATGCCGCTCTTGGCCATATTTTGAAGGTGGGTCTTGGTGTTGTCATTGAACCGGTCGAGCACTTGGGTATTCCGCTCGAGTTCACGATAAACTTCCCCCTCGGCGAAGATTCCGATTTCAAGATCTATGGATTCAGCATTGGGTTCGCGGTTTTGGGGTACTAACAAGCTCCTTGAATGCGCGGCTGGAATTTTGCATTGAGGTTCAATGAGACAACTAACATCAATCCTCCTGTTCGTGGCTCTATCACTCTGCGTAAGCGTGATCGCGGTTGGCGCTCGCAACGAGTCAAGTCCGAATATTGATACCACTATTATATTCACCCTCCTTCCACCGTATGGACAACTCGATATTTTGCGCGGGCGCGTCTCCGGCGTTGACCCTGCACGCTACAAAGTCGCAGTCTATATCTCCATCGAAGGCATCGGCTGGTGGTCGAAGCCGTTTCTTGACACTGTAGTCACAATTGACTCCAATTCAAATTGGACGTGTTTTGTACGACCAGTTGAGAGCGATACCCTTGCAATCGAATTTCATGCGGCACTCCTTCCCAACGGAAATCTTGCCCCACGCGCAGAGGGTTTCAGATTCCTTCCGCCGGAACTCAACTCCATTGCCGTTGCCCGCACCGACACGTTCCGGTTCGGTCGTTCGCTTCCACCTCCGTGGAACGATTGGTGGATCAAGAAGAGTGTCGTCAGAGTCGGTCCCGATACGAACTATTTCAACGAACGAAATGCTTTCGTGGACAGCCTCGATCGCTTGCACTTGAGAATTTCGAGAAGAACGGATGGCAGGTTCGATTGCGCGGAAGTGATAAACAAGAATTCGAGTGGCTACGGAAAGTACATCTGGCAGATCGAAAGCGGCGTCGGACGTTTGGATCGGAATGTTGTTCTTGGATTGTTCACATGGGATAATCACGCGAGGGATTACAATAGCGAGATTGACATCGAATTCTCTCGTTGGGGTATGATAACAGACTCAAATGTACAATATGTTGTTCAGCCGCATACGGAGCCGTCCCGCATTCGCAAATGGATTCTTCCCGTTACGCTTGATTCGTCAACACATTGCTTCGACTGGTCGCCCAGCAGCGTCTCATTCAAAAGCGTGAGGGGATTCAGCAATGATTGCTCCGGACCGCCGCTTTTTTCGTGGACGTATGCAGGGCCGAATATTCCAACGCCGAGTCGAGTGAAGAAGCGGATGAACCTTTGGCTTGTTCGCTCACTCCCGCCGAGCGATAGCGCGGAAGTAGAAGTAATAATCCGTCGTTGCAGTGTGATTACTTCGGTTGGCTCCGCTGATCGTAGATTCGGTGACACGCCGTCTGAATTCGCATTGCACCAAAACTACCCCAACCCCTTCAACCCAACGACAGAGATCAGATATCAGATACCAGAAGTCAGAGGTCAGAGGTCAGAGGTCAGTCGCGTGACGCTGAGGGTGTTTGATATTCTTGGACGCGAAGTGGCGACGCTGGTGGATGAGGTTCAGGATGCTGGGTTCAAGTCGGCGGAATTTGATGCGAGCGGACTTTCCAGCGGCGTGTATTTTTACCGAATTCATGCCGGAGATTTTGTGCAGACTAAGAAATTGTTATTGATGAGGTAATCCCGCCGCTCTTTGGCGGGACTCTTGCGTTGATCCAACGAAACCGAAACTGACATTAAGCATCAGCAGGGCGTCCCGCCTAACTTCGGCGGGACGCCCTACGCGCTTGTG
>JANNUB010000532.1:0-4916 GCA_031394795.1 Ignavibacteriota bacterium
TCCTATTGGGGCAATGTCAATCCCGTTGGCTCGCGCGGAGTCTATGATGAAGCAAAACGCTTTGCTGAAGCAATGACGATGGCATATCATCGCTACCACGCCGTTGCAACGCGCATCGTCCGCATTTTCAACACGTACGGACCGCGCATGCGCATTGAGGATGGGCGGGCGATTCCTGCATTTATCTCTCAGGCGTTGCGCGGAGAAGATGTGACCGTCTTTGGCAACGGAAGTCAGACGCGCAGTGTTTGTTATGTTGACGATCTGATCGACGGCATTTTCCGTCTCTTGATGTCCAATGAAGTCATGCCGGTCAACATCGGCAATCAGGATGAAATTTCAATGTTGCAGCTTGCACAAGAAGTTGTTGAGATGACCGGAAGTAAGAGCAGGATCGTTTTCAAAGAGTTGCCCGAAGATGATCCGAAAATCCGGCAACCGGATACGACAAGAGCGCGAACGCTGCTTGGATGGCAAGCGAAAGTCAATCGGCGCGAGGGATTGCTGAAGACGATCGAGTACTTTCGATCTCGAATGAGCTGAGGAGTCTGCGCTGTGCTTCGGATGGTGATCGCGGTGATGTGCCTGGTGCCGACAAGTATGGTTGCACAGACACGGGCTGATTCGACGAGAAGCCTCGTCTTTCGAAGCGACGTCACATCTCTCTCCACTGAGACACAAACGCAGGAGATTGGGGCGGTTGATTCAACGCGTATTCATCCAGTGAGGTTCGCGATTGTCACAGGAACAGCGGCGGCGGCGATTGCCGGCACTCATATCTATCAGGCCAATGGATGGTGGAAAGACAACGCTCGTTCGTTCCATTTCCAAGAAGACCTTCGGTACGGCCGTAGCGTTGACAAGCTGGGGCACTTCTACGGCACCACCGTAGAGGTATTCATGCTCCGGAACTCCTACCGCTGGGCGGGACTCTCGAATGAAGCATCCCTCTATTGGGGATCAGCCGGTGCGCTGTTGTTTCAAACATACATCGAGATCGAGGACGGATTCCACGAATGGGGATTCGACCGCGTGGATTTCGCAGCTAATGTCGCGGGCGCCGCATGGCCCATCGCTCAGTACCATTCGTCGTTCCTTCGTAACTTTGATTTTAAGTTCAGTTATCATCCATCGCAAGTGTTGGATGAAAACTGCGGCATCGGCTTTCAAGGACAAAAACACATCATCTTAGATGATTACGAAGGGCAAACGCTCTGGTTGAGCGCGAAGGTGAAAAACCTGCTGCCCGAATCGTGGAAACCGATCTGGCCCGCGCCGCTGCAATTGTCTCTCGGCTACCGCGTGCGAGACGTGTGCGCAGCGGGTTCGAACCGAGCGCCATACAGCGCTTTCCTGCTCGCACTTGATCTCGACATGACAGAAGTAATTCCAAACGACACACCGTTTTTGAAACTGCTTGGCCAAGCGCTCAACTTCATCAAGTTTCCCATGCCCGCAGTACAGATTTCACCAGACGCAATCTGGTACGGCATCTATTTCTAACATTACATTGATTTTTCTTGAAGCCAATTCGACAACTTGTTCTTTTCCTCAGCGTGTTGCTGCTTATCCCTCAAACCGTTCTTGCACAAGCGGAGACCGTTCCGGCGACACATCCGGTCTATGTGTTCCTCAAGCGCATGGATGTGAAAGGTCTTCTTGAACGGTATCGGGACGCGGTGCTTCCGCTGGCGAGGAGGGAAGTTGGGACACACTTGTTTGCTATTCAAAAATCAGACCGGCTGACCGACGCCGAGCGTGAAACGGTGACGGATTATCTTTCCGAATTCCAATTCGAGATCGGCAGATCCACCGACGGCTTCCTTTCGGTTGTGGATTCGGATGAGTCGAGTTTCGGCGACGCGCTTGAAGAAGAATTTTCTTCGAGGGAAAAATTTCTCTACGCTCTCCACGATTCGAGCGTGACGATGTTTGTCAACGGTTTGCTGACATTAGATCTGCGGCGAATTTCGGGGGACGCTCTTGGAAGCGAGCATACGGAATTTATTCAGTTCGGCGGAAGGATTCGCGGATCAATTTGGGAGAAGCTTGGCTATGCTCTTCAAGGAACGAATGCGCAATTCTGGGGGAGCAGAGCGCTGCTCTCCCGCGACCCTCTTATCAGCCAGTCGTACATTCTTGTCGCGACGGATATCCAGAACTTCGACTTTAGTGAAGGCTACCTCCGTTACGATGGCGGCATTGTCTCCGCTCAACTTGGACGGGAGCGGCTTCTCTGGGGACTCGGTTACGACCAAAAGATGATCGCGTCGGAGAATGTTCGGACATTTGATTTTCTTCGGGCGGATTTTGAATACAAATCTCTGAAGTACTCGTTTGTGCACGGGGCGCTCTTAGGGAGAAGAAAACACCTCACCTTCCTCGATCCGACTGATTCCAGCGTTGTGTACGGCGAGCCAGTCGTTGCCGACAAATTCTTTGCGGCTCATCGAATTGAATTCTCTTTTCCTCGAGTCCTGGACGTCGGCTTTCAGGAAATGGTCATTTACAGTAATCGCTCGATTGATCTTGCCTACTTGAATCCATTCATTGTACTCGAGTCCACCCAGCGCTCGCGCGAGGAACGCGACAACGTCTTGTGGGCGTTCGATATGCAAACGCATTTCCTCCGCGGGTTCGAGCTGCACGCCACGATTGTGTTTGACGACCTGCATTTCGATGAGTTTTTTGAACCGCGTTGGTACAATCGCTATGCGTATCAAGGCGGGTTGATGCTGACCGATCCGTTGTTCGTGCAGAATGCGAGCCTTATGCTCGAATATACGCGGGTCAAGCCGTTCGTCTTTGCTCATGATCGTTCGCGTGAGAACAGCTACACGAGCTTGAATTCGCTTCTCGGTCCGCGCATCGGGCCGAATTCCGATTCCTGGTTTGTCCGCTTGGACTATTTTCCGCTGCGGAACTTGAGTTTTTCACTTCGTGTTACATTGGTGAGACATGGCGCAAACTATTTCGTCACCGACACGACAGGAAGGCCGAAACTCGTCAACGTCGGGGGAGATGTATTTCAAGGACACCGTTCCGTTGACCCGTTGAACGCGGCATTTCTCGACGGCAAGCTTGTCAAATCGCGTAGTATACAATTCTCTTCAACATACGAATTCATCAATCAAATGTGGCTCGATGGCTGGCTTGAGCTTGACACCAGCGAGCGGAGCGTGACTGTGAAGAATACTACGTTCGGTCTGCGTTTGCGAACGGAACTCTAAACACTATCAGTCACCAAAAAAGGAAATCTCATGCCTGTTAAAGTCGGCGACAAAGCTCCAGCATTTTCGCTCATTGACACTACCAAACGAATCCGAACGTCGAGCGAGTTTCTCGGGAAAAAGACGGTTCTGGCGTTCTATCCTGCCGCATTCACCGGCATCTGCGCGAAGGAGATGTGTACGTTTCGGGATTCACTTGCCGAGCTGAATACCATGAACGCGAACGTTGTCGCCATTAGCGTGGATCCGCCGTTCTCCAACAGAGCGTTTGCTGAGCAGAACAAACTGAACTTCCCTGTGCTGAGTGATTTCACGCGTTACGTTAGCGCGCAGTATACAGGACTTATTGCGGATCTGGGAGGGATTCCGGGGTACACGGCAGCGAAGCGTTCGGTGTTCGTGCTCGATAACGATGGTGTAGTGAAGTACGCATGGATTTCGGAATCGGCCGCAGCCGAGCCGAACTACGAAGAAGTGAAGTCTGTATTGGCGTCATTCTAAAATAGGTGGAGTGTAGGTATGGCCAAACTCACGGTAGGAGTAAAAGCTCCTGATTTTTCATTGCCGGACGGAAACGGCAATCAAGTTTCGTTGTCGGATTTCAAAGGGAAGAAGGTCGTGCTGTACTTCTATCCCAAAGACATGACAAGCGGATGCACACGGGAAGCATGCTCATTCCAGGAGAACCTTGCTGCGATAAAGCGCAAAGGAGCGGTCGTACTTGGTGTGAGCGCCGATAGCCCGACGTCTCATCAGAAGTTCTCGGCAAAGTACGAGCTGACCTTCCCCATTATCAGCGATGAGGCAAAAGAGCTTGTAAAGAAATTCGGCGTATGGAAAGAAAAGAGCATGTACGGGAAAAAGTATATGGGAATTGAAAGAACGACATTCATCATTGATGAGGCCGGAACGATCCGGCACATCTTTTCGAAAGTCAAAGTTGATGGACACACGGACGAAGTTTTGAAGGCGCTGGCGGTGGGATAGATCCTTCGAGTACCAATAGAAACCGAAAAGGAGTAACGATGGTTTACATTACACGAAAAGAAAATTTCAGCGCTTCGCATCGCTTGTTCAATCCAAGCTGGAGCGACGCCAAGAATTTTGAAGTGTTTGGAAAATGCGCAAACGCCAACGGGCACGGACATAACTATGACATCGAAGTAACGGTCGCCGGAATCCCGCCTGTAGAAACGGGGATGGTGATTGACCTGAAGAAGCTGTCGGATATTATCAACGAAGAGATTATCGAGGTCGTGGACCACAAGCATATGAACTTTGACGTTGATTTCCTGCAGGGCTGCATTCCCACGGCGGAAAACATGGCGATTGCATTCTGGAAGATTCTCGAAAAGAAAATCTACGGCGGTAAACTGTATTCCATCAAGTTGTATGAGTCGCACAATAACTTCGTCGAATATCGCGGCGAGTAGGAGAAGGCATGCACCACAAATCGCAGCTTGAACAGCTTGTCGAGGGGATGCTGAAAGAAATAGGGGAGAACCCGACGCGTGAAGGATTGTTGAAAACGCCTCACCGTGTCGCAAAGGCGCTTGAATTTCTTACATCCGGTTACCGCACAGAAATAGACGCCGTGCTCAACGGCGCCATCTTCAACGAGAAGTACAATGAGATGGTGATTGTGAAGGACATTGATTTCTACAGTATGTGCGAGCACCACATGCT
>JANNUB010000540.1:0-18427 GCA_031394795.1 Ignavibacteriota bacterium
AATTGTCCTGCGCTCACTTTGGTGTTGAAGTCGGCATAGAGCTTCGCAATTGTTCCCGACACTTGGGAGCCGACTTGCACGGTCGTCACCGCGTTGAGCGTCCCCGTCGCGCTGATGACGACTTGAATATCGCCGCGATCAACTTTCGCCGTGCGGTATTTGATTTCGTCTTTGTTGCTGTTAGTCCACCAATACCATCCGCTTCCACCCGCGACGACTAAGAGGGAGAGGAGCCACCACAATCTCTTATTCATTGGATGCCTTATAGGGCGGTGTCTGTTCTTTCACCATCGCGGGTTCAGTTTTTCCCAACCTGCTTTGGTATCGTTTCTGCAATTCGCGATAGTGTTCACCCATCTTTTTGGGGTCGTAGTCATATCGTTCAGCGATTCGACGACGAGTCTCCCAAATGCGTTCAAGTACAGGGTCATCTTTCATTTACTGATTCTCCTAAAAGTTCTAACGGCGTAACGAGTTCAGGTACAAATAAACCGATTCGAGTATTGACTTGCTTAATGTGCGCAAACTTTCTCGCGTTTGCTAAATGGTTACAATTCCAAGTAAGAAGGAAGTCACACGCGTGGAACGAGGACATCGCCAAATGATAGGCATCGCCAAGTGTTTTTCGCGGCATCAACAAGTTATCAATGTACACTTGAACGATGTCATCTATTTTTCTTTCATATGGAAGAAGCGGAAGTGCACCAATCAGAGAATTCACGTTCGACTTGTTTGGATAATCTCCTTCCATGAGTTCCTCAATCACCACCACGCTCGTCCACAAATCAAACTCATGCCGATGATTGTCCCACCACTGCCGCGTCCATTCGCGACGGGCGACCATTTGTGGTTCAGGTCGCTCCTCGAAATAGAAACTTGGAATCGAGGTTTCGACATAGACTTTCGGTTTCATCAGAGATCCTCAATCACGCGTCGTCCCGCGAAACCATCTTCAATCCGATGCCAGAAGTGAATATTATCCTCTCCCGCTTTCCAGCACAAATACACTTCCTCGCCGTTCCCGCGGATGTGCGGAAAATCTATCAAGCCCTGCTCGATGCCCTTCACGATGATGCCGCGCCCTTCAAGTCCCTGCACGATTTCGACGACGGTCTCCAGTTCTTTCGGAAACGCGCCGTTCCCGTTGGGTCCCATGCCGCCGAAATATGTGTGCCGATATACATCCCAGCCTTTCACGTCGAGCTGTCGTTTCAGTTCGACAAGCTTGCTTGCAAGTGCATGGACGCTTGTCAACTCACGACGGGCTTCGTCGAGTGTGAAGTGTTTGGCGTGTTGATGCGTTGGCATTCGAGAGAGCGCAGTCGCGGTAAAGTTCTGATGTAAGATACTGCTTTTGATTTTGTGTGTAAAGCCGAGAATGGGATGAGTTGTCGGTGACGAGCCGATTCGCTTTCCTTTGGTAGACCGGTTCGCCCCGACCACGCGCAAAGAGTCTTTTGAGAAATAATAGTTGCATGCATGCGCTTCCGCCTCCGTCCCACCTACGGCGGACAGGTCGCCGGGCAAGCCCCGAAGAAAACCTTACGGCTTCTGCGCCGTCCTGTAGCGAAAAATCTCTACGATTTCGGCGTCATTCTATTTATATTGGAACGCAACTCCTTCAATCTTCCGAAAACTTCTTTTTTCTTGTATGCCAAAGACTTTGAATATTTTTTTCGTCGGCGACATTGTCGGCAAGCCGGGGCTTGATATTGCAACGACTCTGGTTCCGAGTTTTCTCAAAAAGTATGAAGTGGATTGTCTGATTATCAACGGCGAGAACACGACCGAAGGGAAGGGGATCGCGGAGGAACATGCGAAGATATTGTTCGGTCTGGGCGCACACGCGATTACGACGGGCAATCATGTATGGGATAGATGGGATAGCAGAAAGGTTCTCGGCGGCGACCGGAGAATTCTTCGTCCGCTGAATTATCCGCGTGAGAATGGCGGCAGCGGGTTCATCGTCGTTGACCTCGGCGACAAAGGAAAAGTCGGCGTGCTGAATGTGCAAGGACGCATTTACATGCAGCCGATTGACGACCCGTTCAGAGCGGCGGATTGGGCGTTGAGCAAGATGCATGAGGAAACGAAAGTGGTCTTCGTGGATTTTCATGCGGACGCGACGGCGGAGAAGATGGGGATGGGCTGGCATCTCGATGGCAAAGCGACGGCGTGCATCGGCACGCACACGCACACACCGACTGCTGATGGAAGAATTCTTCCGCGCGGCACGGCGTTCTTGACCGACGTCGGGATGACGGGTCCGTATGATTCCGTGCTTGGCATGAAGAAGGACCTGGCGATAAAACGGATGACGCTGCACACGCCGCACAAGTATGAAGTGGCGTCAAATGACGTGCGCTTGTGCGCGGTGTTTATTCAAGCGGATGTTGAAACGGGGCGTGCGTTGAAGATGGAGCATGTGATTTTTCCTTCTTTTTAAGCCCTGAGCGAAGCGAAGGGCCTCGCTGCTTGTTAAGAACGTCTGGTTTATAGAGTTCGTAGAGTTTATAGAGTTCGTAGAGTTTATAGAGTTGGTCGGATAAGATTATCGTGTTGCAGAAAGAACAAATCGAAAAATATCTTCGCGCATTGAACGATGAATTGTGTTCAATGGATGTGAAGGGTGAAGTCTGTTTGTATGGTGGGGCGGTGATGTGTCTCGCGTTCGATGCGCGGGCGGCGACGAAAGATGTTGATGCCGTCTTCAAGCCAGTTCAGTTAATCAGAGAAGCTGTTGTTCGCATTGCGCGTACGAACAATCTGAAAGAGGATTGGCTGAACGATGGAGTTGCACGATACGTTGTTCCTCATTCGCAACGCGTGTTGTTTGATTATCCATGTTTGAAAATTTTCATTCCCGATGCCGATTATTTGTTGGCGATGAAAGTTCTTGCCGCACGAGCTGAAACAACTGACAGAGAAGACGTTGTTCTCCTGATTGAAAAGCTCGGGTTAACATCGGCGGAAGAACTCTTTGCAATCCTCGAACGATATTACCCGAAGGTTCTCTTCAAAACTGAAGTGCAATTCTTTGTCGAAGGATTGTTTGAGCGATGATTACTTTGCGAGAAACGAAACACCTCATTGTGGATGACCCGAAACATTGGCTCATCCATGTGATGAATTTTGTCGACGACTTTCGATATTACAAAAACAGTGCGGCAATTCTCGAACCATTCGAACTCACGGATGAACGGATGGATGCATTGTTGGCTTCAACCGCGTCGCAACTGTGTTCCGAGTTGGGCATCGCTATTCCCGATTGGCTGTGGGAAGTTCCTACCTGTAAACATCCGTGGTTCGTTTCAGGGATGGAGAGTTTGCGGGCGCTTACTATTGTCCAAAGTCCGATGTATTTCCGCCTCCGAAAGATTTTCGTGCTGGAGAATTTTTTGAGCCGGGCGTAGCATACATATGGCGCGACGCTCTTTGGAATTGGATAAAAATTCAATACGTTTGCTTCGAAGGACATCATGAGTTCAAGTGCGCAAAGAATTATTTCGGAGGCTATGAATCTTTCTTCGGCGGAGCGGGCACAGATTGCCGAAGAGTTGATTTCGAGTTTGGATGAACAGCCCGACGAAGAGGTGGAGAAAGCGTGGCATGTAGAAATCAATCGTCGCATTGATGAAGTTGAATCGGGTACTGTGCAGTGCGTTCCGTGGGAAGAAGTTCTTGAAAAATTAAGAGCAAGCGCTCGTGCTCGAAAACCAGGCTATTGGTTATCTCGAAAGTTCTAACTCTGCCATGAATCCCCAGCAAGAGTTGTTGCCCCTTCTCAAACAATACTTCGGCTTCGAATCTTTCCGTCCGTTGCAGGAAGAAATTATTCGCGACGCGCTCGCGGACAAAGATGTATTCGCGCTTTTGCCGACAGGCGGCGGCAAGTCGCTCTGCTTTCAACTTCCCGCGCTCGTTCGTCCCGGACTTACGCTCGTCATTTCGCCGCTGATTGCGTTGATGAAAGATCAAGTGGACCAAATGCAGACGAGCGGCATTGCGGCGACGTTTCTTAATTCGTCGCTCGAACCGAATCACGCGCGCAAACGCATTGCAGAGCTGCACGGCGGAAATTACCGCTTGCTCTACGTCGCGCCTGAACGCGCAATGCTCTCCAACTTTCTTGACGACGTGAAGAATTGGAATGTGAATCTCATCGCTGTAGATGAAGCCCATTGCATCAGCGAGTGGGGACACGACTTTCGCCCAGAGTATCGCCAGCTTGTCGAGCTGCGGAAGTTGATGCCAAACGTTCCGTTCATGGCGCTGACCGCGACCGCGACTACGCGTGTTCGCGAAGACATCATTAGATATCTCCAACTGAAGAAACCTTCCTGCTACGTTGCAAGTTTCAATCGTCCGAATCTTTCATACAAGGTTGTTCCGAAAGTCAGTCCGTACGAACAAGTGCTTGCATTTATCCGTACGCGCAAAAACGAGAGCGGCATTGTGTATTGTTTCAGTCGTAAGAGTGCCGATAGCGTTGCAGAACGTTTGGTGGCGGACGGCGTTTCCGCGAAGCCGTATCACGCAGGCATGGAGAAAGACGACCGCACGCGCAACCAGGAGTTATTTTTGCGCGACGAAGTGCAAGTGATGTGCGCGACTATTGCCTTCGGCATGGGCATCAATAAGTCCAATGTCCGCTTCATCGTCCATCATGATCTGCCGAAACATATCGAAGGGTATTATCAAGAAACTGGCCGAGCGGGACGCGACGGTTTGCCATCCGACTGTTTGCTTTTGTACAGCAACAGCGACGTGATGAAGCAACTTCACTTCATCGAGGAAAAGGACGCGAGTGAACAGCGTGTTGCCCGCGCGCAATTGGACAAAATCGTTGAGTATGCGGAAAGTTCTGATTGCCGCCGCGTGACGCTGCTCGATTATTTCGGAGAATTTTATCCCGAGCCGACGTGCAACGGCTGCGACAACTGTCTCTCGCCGCGTGACAAATACGACGCGACACTTCCCGCGCAAAAGCTTCTCTCGTGCGTTGCGCGCATCAAAGAAAAAAGCGGCTACACAACGGGATTGAATTACATCGTTGAAGTGTTGACAGGCGCCGATACGGAAGACGTTCGCAAACGAAATCATAAATCGCTGTCAACCTACGGCATCGGAAAAGACATCAACCGAAAGGAATGGTTGGAGATTGGGCGCGAGTTGATGCGGCTTCGTTATCTGAGGTTGAGCGACGGAGAATTTCGAGTCGTCGAGTTGACCCCGCTCGCGATGAAGACACTGAAAGAACGCCAACCGATTCTCCTCACGAAGTCGCCGACGATTGAACACAAAGTGATGGAGCCAAGCGGCGAATACGATGAAGTGTTGTTCGACCGATTGCGACTTCTCCGAAAACAATTTGCAGATGAACGAAACATCGCAGCGTTCGTTATCTTCTCCGATGCCGCTCTCCGACAAATGGCGCGTACATATCCGACGCGTGAACAGGAGTTCATCCGCATCAGCGGAGTTGGTGAGCGGAAACTGAAAGACTTTGGCGAAGCATTCATGCAGGACATTCAAGAGCATATCGCGACAAACACCAAGCGAACGTTCAATGACAAACCTGTTGTGACCGCTCCAGCAAAACCAAAAATGAACGAGACCGCGCAGGAAACGTTGCGCCTGTTTCGTTTGGGAAAATCCGTTGAGCAGGTTGCGGCGCATCGTCAACTCGCAGTCAGCACGATAGGGGGACATTTGTTCACCGCCGTCTCGTGCGGAGAAGCGGTGGACCTGAATCGTTTAATGACCGCGGACGAACAGCACCAAGCCTCCGATGCGTTTGCAAAACTCGGCTTCGCGAACTTGACGGGTGTGTTCGAGATGCTGGAAAAGAAAATCAGCTATGACGCGTTACGAATTTATCGCGCGCTGAAGCAGAAGTCCGAGGACAGAAGTCAGAGGTCAGAACCCTTGAACCTTGAACCTTGAACCCCAAGCCGAAGAGAGATGTCGGAAAGCCAATCCACCTTCACCAAAATCAAATCCTTCCTCGATGCAAATGCCATCGTGTATCGAGCTATTCACCATGAGCCGACAAGAACGTCCGAAGAATCCGCGCAGGCTCGCGGCGAGCCGCTGGAAGTTGGCGGCAAGGCGATTCTGATGAAAGTGGGCGTGGAGTTCAAGCTTTTCGTCTTCAGCGCGGCGAAGAGAATTGATTCTCAAAAAATAAAGTCGCGTTTCGGCGTGAAGAAAACGCGATTCGCTACCGCGGAAGAACTTCAGCAACTCACCGGACTGATGCCCGGCTCGGTGCCTCCGTTCGGAAAGCCGATTTTGCCATTCGATCTCTATGTTGATATCTCCATTCAACAGAATGCGAAGATTGCGTTCAATGCCGGCTCCCTGACGGACTCGATCATTGTAGACACCAAGGATTACTATCGTGTCGCAAACGGCGTCACGTTTGATTTTACCGAGTAACCCCCCATGGATTTGCGCGCACTGCCCAAAGTTGAGCTTCATCTGCATCTCGACTGTTCGTTGAGCTATGATGTTGTTTCGACGATCAGCCCCACGATCAGTCGTTCTGATTTTGAGCAGTGTTTCATTGCTCCGGCGAAATGTCTCAATCTGGCGGACTACATTTCTCGCGCCCTCCACAGTGTTGCTCTGATGCAAACAGAAAACAATCTGCGACTCGTCGTTGCAGATCTGTTCGAGCAGTTGGTTTGTGATAACGTTCTTTATGCGGAAATTCGGTTTGCGCCTCTCTTGCATACGCAGCAAGGGCTAACCCCCGCGCGGGTGGTGGAGATCGTTGATGATGCTGTTGAGAAGGGAGTCGAAAGAACAGGCGTCGAAGCGCGACTGATTCTCTGCACGTTGCGGCATTTTTCGGTCGAGCAAAGTCTCGAGACGGTTCATCTGGTGAAACAATTTCTTGGGCGGCGAGTTGTTGCGTTGGATATTGCAGCCGATGAAGCCGGCTTTCCGATTGATGCGCACATTCCCGCGTTTCAGTTTGCCATCAATAACAACATTGCCCGAACTGCACACGCAGGCGAGGCTCGTGGGGCGGAGAGCGTTTTGGAGACCCTGCTCCATTTCAAACCGTCGCGTATCGGTCACGGCGTTCGAAGTATCGAAGACAAAGCGTTGATGCAACATCTCAAAGAAGCGCGCATCCATCTCGAAATCTGCCCCACAAGCAATGTGCAGATAACGCCTATCAAGTCCTATGACGATCATCCGATTGATCGCTTTTACAAGTCGGGCGTTTCGGTCGGTATCAACACCGATGCGCGAACGATCTCGAACGTCACCCTCGCGCACGAGTACGAAGTATTGCGGCGCGTTTTCCGGTGGAAGGCGGAACACTTCCGCGTCTGCAACGTGAACGCGATTGAAGCTGCGTTCATCCCGAAGAGTATTAAACAACAATTGACCGACAAATTGCTGACGGCGTACAAGAATCTGTGACTTAGATTCTGACGGCATTGGCGAAAACAAAGACCTCAAACGAAACATCACATCTCCTGTCGTTATGATGCCTGATAAAAATTCTAACATAGTCATCTGGGACTACGATGGAACGCTGGTTGATACGCGCCGAAAAAACTTGAATGTCACGCGGCAAATCGTCGAAATGATTTCAAGCAATGATTGGAAGAACTATCCAGCCATTGCGACGCCGGAGGCATACTCGAACGCGAACAAGACTTCAGTGAACTGGAGAGATTTCTACGCGAGAGAGTTCTCATTTTCGGAAGAACAGATTGACAGGGGCGGCAAGACGTGGACAGAATTCCAGTTACGTGATTCAACGCCGACCCCGCTCATCGCTGGAATCGAGGAGGTTGTGCGCAGGCTCGGGTTTGCTCGTCAGGGGATTGTGTCCCAGAATTCAGGCGACACAATTCGGCGCGTGCTCAAGGAGAACGGTATCCTCGAATGCTTTCAATTTATTGTCGGCTATGAAGAAGTGGATATTCGGCGGCAGAAACCGGAACCTGACGGACTGTTGCTTTGCATCGAGAAACTTCATTGTCCGAATGCCAGTTCGGTTTTCTATATCGGCGACCATGAGACGGATGCTCGATGCGCCCTCAACGCTAATGTATCTCTTATGGCGAGCGGCTCGCAAATTCGTGTTGCGAGTATCGCAGCGCACTACGGCGATCACGATGATTCTTCGGGATGGGCAATGAAACCCGACCACGATGCAACTCTCGTGGATGATATTTTGAGGATTGTGAATGTCGAACTAAATAAATTCACTTGATTCTGAGTTATTTTTCTTCGATATATCATATGGTCATTTGACCAATCTATTCTCGGGGGGTATGCCTGACACCTTCTCGAAAGGCTTCTAACAAAACTTCTGAAACGCTCCATTAAACAACACTCAGTAAAGCTATATCCCCATTCACTAACATAGGAGGTATGATCATGGGAAAAACCGTTATACTGCTTGATGTACTCCGCAAAGTTGCACCAAGCGTTTTCTTTGCGTTGCTTCTTCTTTGTCTGCCGCCCTTGCAGGGGGGCGCGCATCTTTTTGCGCAAGGCGTTACCACTGCTGCACTGACAGGCGTTGTCACATCGGAAAAAGGGGAACCATTGCCGGCTGCAAATGTCATCGTCGTTCACGAGCCAACGGGGACTCGCTATGGCGCATCGGCGCGCGTAAACGGTCAGTACAATATTCCAAATATGAAGATCGGCGGTCCGTACACGGTTGCTGCTTCAATTGTCGGATACAAATCGAAGAGCCAGTCGAATGTTTTTCTGAGCCTGGGACAAGAGTTGAGAGTTGATTTTCGCCTGGTGGAGGAAGCGATTGAAGGTCAAGAGGTTGTGATTACGGCGGAAGCCGATCCTGTTCTCAATAGTGGACGTACCGGTGCGGCGACGTATGTTGACCGTGATGCCGTGAAGGAATTGCCGTCGGTGAAACGCAGTACGCGCGACCTCACGCGATTGGATCCGCGAAGTGACGGCAACTTCAGCTTTGGCGGGCGCAACTGGCTGTACAACAACATTTCGCTCGATGGCTCCTACTTCAACAACCCATTTGGATTGGATGATCCGGCGCCGGGTGGTCAAGCGAGCGCTGAGCCTGTACCGTTTGATGCTGTTGACCAAGTGCAGGTTTCCATTGCTCCGTTCGATGTTCGCGAAGGTGGTTTCTCGGGAGCCGGTATCAACACCGTCACGAAGAGCGGCACGAACACCTACAAAGCGTCGGTCTATAGTTATTTGAGAAATGAAAGCCTGCTCGGCAACAAAGTGCGCGGTGCGAACGTTATCGCGAATCCAGATTTGTCGTTCAATCAATCGGGCGTCTCTGTCGGGGGTCCGATCATGGAGAACAAGCTCTTCTTTTTCTTGAATGCTGAATTGGAACGGAGGGACGATGCGGGATCAAACTTCGTGGCGAACCGTGGACAGTCCGGCTTCGGCATTTCGCGCGTACGTGCATCGGCGCTCGATTCCATTCGCCAACGGATGATTAGTGTCTATGGCTACGATCCCGGCGCCTACGAAGGGTATGTCAACGAGACGAACAACGAGAAGTTCCTTTTGAAACTCGATTGGAACGCGCATGAGAATCACAACGTCACATTCCGCTACAATTTTCTTGATGCAAGGCGCGATCTGCCGCCGCATCCGTTCGTGCTCAGTGCGAACAACACGGGACGGGGACCGAATGAAAGTAGTCTGCCATTTAGAAATGCGGGGTACAAAATCAACAACAAGCTGAATTCGTTTGCATTGGAAGTGAACAGCCGCTTCGAGGGACTTGCAAATCGGTTTTTCGCGAGTTACAACCGTTTCCGCGATAATCGTGATCCATTTAGCAGAGGCTTCCCAACAATCGAGATTGCTGAGGGAAACGTCACGTACACAACGCTCGGTCATGAGCCGTTCTCGATACACAACATCTTGGATCAGGATGTCCTGCAGCTCACGAACAACATGAGCTTCTACAAAGACAATCATGTCATTACGGTCGGAGCGACATATGAGAAGTTCTCCTTCTTCAACGCATTCAATATCTTCCGCTATGGCGTATTCTTCTTGCCTCCTTTTATTCCTGGTCCCAACGGCACGACGTTTTCGTCGCTTGCAGAATTTTTCCGGTACACACATCGGGACTCGTCAGTGTTCCGTAATTTCAATGCTGAAGTTGCAGCGGCGGATGCTGGGCCGTTCAAGGGAGAAGACATCAAGGTCGGGCAGCTTGCCTTTTACGCGCAGGATGAGTTTCTCGTGTCGGATCGGTTAAATCTTACATACGGAGTGCGTGTTGATCTCCCCATGTACACGAATCCGATCGCGAATCCATTTTCTACCTCTCTCAAAGCGTTAGATGAGAACGGTAACCTCGAGAAGATTGACCAGGCGAAACTTCCGAGTACTAAGCTTTTGTTCTCTCCCCGTGTTGGCTTCAATTGGGATATCACAGGTGATCGTTCGACTCAGTTGCGTGGTGGAACGGGAATTTTTACAGGACGCGTACCATTCGTCTGGATTGGAAATGTTATCTCCAATCCCGGATCGAATCCGAATCTTTACGGGCCATTCAATCCTACAGGTCAGCGGATCTCAACTTCAGGCGAAGGTATTCCTCAACAATCCTTCGATCTGAACGCAGCGGATCCTGATTTCAAATGGCCGCAAGTATGGACAACGAATCTCGCAGTTGATCACCAGCTGCCCGGGGGTTTGCTCGGAACACTGGAGGTGTTGTACGGAAAGGACATCAATGCTGTGTTCGTGAGAAATGCCGATCTCCAGAAGCCGGTTCGTACGCTTCCCGATGGAAGGCCATACTACAAGGACTCAACCGGCAACACCCAACTCAATAGAGGTTCATTCGGTGACGACGGTGGCATCTACGTCATCGACAATACGAGCGATGGATACAATCTTAGTGTTGCGCTGCAACTGCGGAAGCGTTTTGATTTCGGACTGAATGCAAGTCTTGGCTATGCCTATCTCACTGCAAAGAACAATATGCAGTCAACCGAGATCGCAAGTGTGCTCTGGTCGGGCAATCCTGTGCAAGGTAATCCGAACAAGCCGGAATTGAGCTTCTCGCAATTCGGTATTCGGAATCGCATCACGGCGAGCGCAAGTTACAAACACTCATGGTCGGAGCAGTGGGCGACAAGCTTCGGTCTCTTTCTCGAAGTCGCGGAAGGAAACAGGTTTGCCGGCTCCGGCGGCAATCGCTACTCGTTTACCTACGCAGGAGATGTGAACGGCGACGGGCAAGGAGGAAACGATCTTATCTACATTCCGCGCGATCAAAGCGACATTGTCTTTGTCCAAAACGGGAGCGTTACACCTGCTGAGCAATGGACGGCGTTCAATGCGTTCATCGAGCAGGATGATTACTTGAAGGCGAACCGCGGCAAGATTGCTGAACGCTTCGGTGCAATCAATCCCTGGTTCAGCAATGTTGACCTCAAGGTGTTGCAGGACTTCACTGTGCCGCTCGGAGGTCAGGCTCATACCTTCCAGTTGAGCGTTGACATCCTCAACGTGCTTAACATGTTGAACTCCGATTGGGGAGTGCGAAGTGTTGCGAGTCCGTTGGCTACATCGCCGCTGCAATTTGTGGACTTCGGTGGACCCGGTCAAGCACCTCGGTTCAAGTTCGATACGAAGATTACCAAAACGTTCGTTGACGATCCGGGCCTCGATTCGCGCTGGCAGATGCAAATCGGGCTGCGATATTTGCTGAACTGAGTGTTGAGCAGTTTTTAAGAAGGAGCGACGCAGGCGACCGCGTCGCTTCTGTTTTTTTTGCAGGCGGTTTGAGTGAGGTTTTTTTTTGCATTTTCTTTGTTTGTCAGTTTGCGGTGTGATTGTTTGTTGAAGTTGATTTCATTAGTTTGCACATGCGAAGTGTAATATCGCGTCGTCCTGCACTTGAAATGATGAAACCACGCAATCTTGGTGAATACACAACAGCGAAGCGGCACGTAATGCTGACAACGAGTGAAGTCGTTCGTATGTTGCGCGAATTGAAAGGCTGGACCCAAGAAGAGTTAGCTCGGCGCGCCAAACTCAATGCGCGAACAATCAGTTTTCTTGAGAACGAAAAGACGATGATGAGCAAACGACACGCTGAGTTGTTGGCAAAAGCATTTACAATTCACCCTGCCATCATCATGTACCCCGAGTATGCAGTGAAAGAAATGAAACGCGCTGCGTGAGAATTATTTCTGACGGCATCCGACATTAGACAATCTGAACATCATTTATCTACAGAAGGAGCAACATCATGAATCCCCTACGAAGTCGCAGACCCCTCGGGCATATCCAGCGAAAGGGCGCGCTTGTACTGACTGCCGCTCTTTCTTTCCTGCTCGTCATGTGCAGCACGGTTCCGATTACCGGTCGCAAGCAGTTGAGTCTTATTCCGTCGTCCCAGATTCTCGGGATGAGTTACTCGGAGTACGGTAATTTCCTCAAGTCGAACAAGGTGAGCTCCGATCAACAAGCCACGGCGATGATAAAACGCGTCGGCGGAAGAATTCAAGGCGCGGTCGAAAGCTATTTCAAAGAGAAGGGCCTCGAAGAAGAGCTCAAAGACTATCGGTGGGAGTTCAATCTCGTCGAAGACAAGGCTGTCAACGCGTGGTGCATGCCGGGCGGCAAAGTGGTTTTCTACACAGGCATACTCCCGATTACACAAACCGAAGAAGGGGTCGCGGTCGTGATGGGCCATGAAGTCGCGCACGCAGTTGCCGAGCATGGCAATGAACGAATGAGTCAAGGTCTGCTCGCACAGCTTGGCGGCGTGGCGCTGGATATTGCATTAAAAGACAAACCCTCGGAGACGCGCAACCTCTGGATGTCGGCGTATGGACTCGGAGCGACGGTTGGCGTGTTGCTTCCATTCGGTCGAACGCAGGAAAGCGAGTCCGATCATCTTGGTCTGATTTTCATGGCGATGGCAGGGTACAATCCTCAAGAGGCAGTTTCCTTCTGGCAGCGCATGGCGGCAAACAAAGGCGGGCAAGCGCCGCCGGAATTTTTGAGCACGCACCCATCGGATGACACTCGCATCAGAGACATCCAAGCGAACATGACGGAAGCGTTGAAGTACTACAAACCTTAATCCTGAGCGGAGCGAAGGATAATTTCTCTTCTGTATTATGAGTCGTGGATGCTTCGCTCCGCTCAGCATTTGTAAATCGAAAATCACATGCCTCAACTCGACATCATCTCTCTCTTTCCAATCATTCTCGGCGCACTACTCCTTTTCCTCGGAAGAAAGATCTTCTGGCTTTTTGCGGGCGCGGTTGCGTTCATTGTCGCGCTGACGTTCATTCCGAAATATGTTCAGCTGCAACAACCGAACCTGTTCTATGTCGCGCTCGCTGTCGGAGTAGTCGCGGCGACTGCCGGAGTGTTTTTGCAAAAGATTGTGCTGCGCGGCGCGGGCTTCCTCGCGGGCGGTTATGTGCTCTTCGGGTTGTGGGAGAAATTTGTTCCCAACGAATCGTTGCCTTGGTGGCTGCCGTTTGTCATCGGCGGCGTGCTCGGCGCGCTGCTTCTCTCGTTTCTTTTCGATTGGGCGATGATTATTCTTTCTTCCCTCACAGGCGCATTTCTCATCACACAAGCGCTGACGATTGAAAAGAATTTGCAGCTGGGCATGTTGGTTGCCCTCGCGGTCATCGGAATCGTTGTGCAGGTGAAGATGAAGTTGGGCAAGAGCAAGGACAGCGAATAACATTCCGCCACGCTGCGAGGTTTTTCGCCTTCCCGATTTTTTTCATATCTTTTCATTGCACACCGGATCAAATTCATCAGGAGCCGCTCAATCGTACTCAAACTCTGGCATTTCGTCGGCGACTACGCCGAGCTTCTTAACGAGCGCCTGAAAGACTTCGTGCACACTATGCAGGAGTTTTTTTGGTTCTCCCTCCGGACGTTCAAAGCGTTCGCACATACGGGTCGCTACTGGCAAGAGATTCTGCATCAGATGTACATCCAAGGCACGGAGTCCATTCCGATTGTCTTCGTCAGCTCGCTTGCCATCGGATGCTTGCTCACGGTTGAAGTCGGCAACCAGCTTGAAGGATTTGGCGCGAAACTTCTCACGGGTCGCACCACCGCGCTTTCCGTGATTCGCGAAATGGGACCCATCATTACGGGCTTGATGCTTTCCGCACGCGTTGGTGCGCGCAACGGCGCCGAGCTTGGCGCGATGCAAATCTCTGAACAGATTGACGCGCTCCGCGCCTTCGGCACCGACCCGATTGCGCGGCTCGTGATGCCGCGCCTGTTCGCTGCGCTCGTGATGTTTTTTCCGCTTACGGCGGTCAGCGATTTCGTCGGACTCGTCGGCGGTGGGCTTGTCGCGCAATCGTATCACCACATCGACCCGGGTTTTTATTGGAACTCCGCGCTCAACCTGCTTATCGTCAAAGATTTGGTTGTCGGCGCGCTCAAGCCGTTTGCGTTCGCGTTCATCATCACGCTCGTCAGTTGTTTTAATGGTTTTCAAGCGCAAGGCGGCACCGCTGGCGTCGGGCGTTCCACCATCAAAGGCATCGTCGTCTCGTCGGGACTCGTGCTGGTTGCGAATTTTTATATTTCGAAGTTGGTGTTGGAGAATCTTAATTTTTAATCTTTCAACCCTGAGCGCTTTTCAGCGAAGGGTCTCACTGCCTAACGACGAGTAGTATCTTATATAATGAGGCCTGACAATTTGTACCATCATCCAGCGGAGAGACCCTTCGCTACGCTCAGGGTTTAGGATGATCGAATTCAAAGACGTTCACTTATATTATTCGGGACGCGAGGTGCTCAATGGAATTTCGATGCAAATTCCCGACGGCAAGATTACGGCAATACTCGGTCCTTCGGGTTCGGGCAAAAGCACGATTATCAAGCTGATGCTTGGACTGATTCAGCCGACGTACGGTGAGGTGTTCGTGGACGGTATCGAGATCGGCAAGTTCAGCGAAGAGCAGTTGTTTCCCATCAGAAAGAAGATGGGCATTGTGTTTCAGGGGAATGCACTGTTCGATTCGATGACGGTCAGCGAGAATATGGGATTTTTCCTCCGCGAGAATTTGAATTTGCCGGAAGAAGAAGCCCGTCGCCGCGTGCAGGAACAATTGCATTTTGCCGGACTCGAAGCGCACGCGCATCAATTGCCCGATGCGTTGTCGGGCGGCATGCGCAAGCGGGTTGCGATTGGACGAGCGCTCATCTTCGAGCCGGAGATGATTCTCTTCGACGAGCCGACAGCGGGACTCGATCCCGTCAGCTCGAACAAAATTCTCGCGTTCATCAAACAATTGAAAAACGAAAAAGGTCTCGGCGCAGTGATGGTCACGCACATTATCGGCGATGTTTTTGCGATTGCGGATGACGTGTTGATTCTGTATCAAGGAAAAATCATCTTTCACGACGAGCCAGAAAAGATGAAGGAATGCGAACATCCGTTTGTGCAATCGTTCTTGGCGGACCCGGAAGAGTTGTAAACTGTCATTCTGAACGGAGCGGAACGAAGTGGAGCGCAGTGAAGAATCTCTCCGTTTCTTATTGAACCCAAAGTGAATCGTGAATTGCGAACGTTGAATAGTCAATGGTCAACGTTCAACGACCAATAGTCAATTGAAGGTTATCCATGGCAAAAGTTGATACCTCACCCACTGGCGGCGTAGGCTGGCGAAATCTTCGCACGGGATTGCTGTTCGTTGCGGGAATTATTCTCGCTGGCACGCTCGGGCTTATCATCGGCAAGAACACGAGCATACTCAATCGTCACGACAAGGCGTACTTGTTCATCACCGACATCAAAGGTCTTGCCGAAGGAAACATGGTTGCGATTGCGGGAAAGAAAATCGGCATCGTGAAGCGGATGGATTTCGAACAACGGATTGACACATCGGGCGTTCGCGTCACGCTGGACATCGTTGATGAATTTTTTGGATTGATTACGAAGGACTCGAAGGCAACCGTCAAAGCGCTCGGTGTTCTCGGCGACAAGTATGTTGACATCTCGCTGGGTCATTCGCATGAGAAATTGTCAGATGGAAGTTACATGGCTGTAGCGGCAGAACCAGGACTTGAAGACTTGACCGCGTCGGCAATAAAGACGATGAACACGATTCAAGACATCTCGCAGAAAATCAACAAGGGAGAAGGCTCGTTCGGCAAACTGATCACAACAAATGAGCTGAACGATAAGTTGGTCAGAACGATGACGAACATTGAAACCATGACAAACTCCATCATGCATGGGGGCGGCGTACTTGCGACCTTGATGAACGACGAGTCCCTTGCAAAACGTGTTGCATCGCTCATCACGAATCTCTCCGACGTTTCCTCCTCGCTTAAAGAGGGGAGAGGAACGCTCGGCAAGTTTGCCGTTGACGAATCGTTCTACAGCAATCTTGTTTCGCTGACGAAGCGAACCGATTCACTTTTCGCAAAACTCTCGAGCAACGAGAGCACCATCGGAAAGCTCTCGAACGATCCAGCGATGTATGATAACCTGAATAGAGGTATCATCTCTCTTGATTCACTCCTTATTGATTTGAAGCAGAATCCGGGGAAGTATGTAACCATCAAGGTGTTCTGACTGGTTTTTAGAAACTCTCGACACTAGTCGCCTTCGCGCAAAGTAACCCTCACCAAGTGTTGAGGCAGGCGCTATGATCTGCCACGCTCTCACCTCTTTCCCTCACGTTCGAAGACCCCAATCGCTTATCCAGCGGTGTGCGCACCCCATTTGTTCTTAGACACAGTTTTATCTCTATAACAGAACGAGAAAAACGCGCTAAACGAGAATAGTAAGTTACAGTAATATCTGAAAATTTTTGCTTGACATATCAAAAAAAAGTGTTATATTGCAATTGTCAGAACAATGAGGCAATAGTTTTTAGAAATAGGTAAAATAAATTCAAAGCAAATGAAATTGGACTCAATATACGGTTCTCGATTTACCCGAACGATCTGCCGCTTACTCGCGACTGGGAGCAGGAGAAATGTGGTGTTATTTCTCTTTGCCGTACTAGTCACAGGAACAGCGTTGAGCCAATCAAGGGACACCGTGGCAAGGTCGGCGAGCTTCTTCAACCTGAACGATGGCGTTGCGTTCGAAATATCCCCTCACACCGGTTTGATGGGGAAGAGCGGAACGTTCGGACTGCGCCTTTCGATGAACTACAGCTCGTTCAATCTCGAGCTTGCGGGCGCACAAGTCCTTGGCAAACTTGCAAACATGTACCCACTGACGGTAAACGGTGTTCTCAATCTCTCAACCCGATCACGTCTTATTCCCTTCGGTCTCGTCGGAGTAGGATTGCTTCTGACCGTTCCGACAGCGACAATCGGCGACGAAGTGGTTTCATCCATCGGCGTGAACTTTGGGGCTGGAGCGCGATACTACTTCACTCGCTCATTCGGCGTGCGGGTTGATGTACGGCAATACATTACAAACATAAAAAACAACCGTGAACTGAAGGACGAGTTGCTGCTCTTTCAGGAAGTAGCGTTTGGCGTTACGTTCATGGTGCGATAATATGTGGAGTCATTTGATGAAATTTAGGATAACGATGATGACGCTTGTGGTTGGGTGTGTGATGAATGGGAGAGTAATGGCGCAGTTAGTATATGACAATAGCCTCAGTGTTTCACTCGGCGCTTATGCGGCAAACGGGTTCGGCACGAATGCGTACTATGGAGCGCGCTACAACTATTTCATATATGGCGGAAAGGTTTTTGTGGAGGGAGGACTTGGGTGGGGAAGTTTAAGTTCAAACGTCCTTGAGAGCGTGACGAAGTCGCAAATCTACGATACCGAACGCTTGTTCGCATACGAGTTTGTGGGCGGGTACGATATGAACCCGAACGGATATGTTCCCTATGTCGTGTTTGGAGTTGCTGGGTTGAACTACGGAGGACAGTCGAGCTTCGCAGGAGTGCTTGGTCTCGGCAAGCGGGTTCCTCTCAAGGGAGTGTTCGGCGGCGACCGGTTTGGTTTTCGGTATGACGTGCGCGACCAGATTTTTTCGCAAACCATCTATAACAATGAGCCGTTCATTTCACACAACATTGCATTTACAGTTGGACTACAGTTCTATTTCTAACCAATCAAACATTATGTATTCAATGGGGAGAGGCGAATGAGAACGTTGATGAGAGAGGTGGAGAAGAGGTTGTTGCACGCCGGCGCGGTGGTTCTGGGTCTCATGTTGGCGTCGTGCGGTTCATCGCCGCCCGATGATATCCTCGACCGTTCTGGTCAAGCTGCTATTGTCTTTGTCCGCGAGAACAGCCGCACCAATAACCAGAGCGAGCCGATGCGGAGCAATGTGGACGAGTTCTACGCCGGTAGCGATTTGTTCCTGTTGAGTCCGATTTCCACGCAAGGGAAGCTGACCAACCTGACCGCGCAGTACACCCAGGGCGGCCAGGCCGATGTGCG
>JANNUB010000559.1:0-25746 GCA_031394795.1 Ignavibacteriota bacterium
TCATCTTCATCTTCATCTTCCCGCCAGAAAAACGGTCGAAGATCGACTCGTTGAGCGGGCAGGCATCTTCATCTTCTATACAAAGAGAAAGGAGAGGTATTGCTATGAAGAGTTCCCATCGATTGTTCTTAGTTTTTCTGATTCTGCCAGCGTGGGGAGAATCCTCTCGTTCCCAAACGCCGCCTCCGCTGAATTTCTACCCCTACCGCTCCGGCAATGTCTGGCAGTATAGGAATATTTTCACCAATGAGATTGTTTGGACTCGCTACAATGACCGAGATTCATTAGGGGGCGATGGGACTATATTCATCCGAGGACATCGAGCACCTGAAGGGATGATCTTTGAAAGAATAGACACCGCAGCGAATGTCTTTGATCAGATTGTAAGCCCAGCGAATCCAGTGTACAAGCTGAATGCAGATACAGGAAATACATGGCAAGGCTGGCAGAACATGATAGTCATAAGACTTGTTGCCATCGAACAAGCGATCGTTTTTGGCAGAGTAACGACTGTGAAACAGTTCAGTTTTGCGAATGTACTCCCACCTCCACGGGAGCCTTTGGTATTTCGAAGAGACTACTTGGCAGCCGGGTTTGGCTTGGTCCAGGCGTATTATGAACCGGGACTCTTTCTCTCCCTAGCGGGAGCAATAATTGACAGCGTTCGTTGGGGGGTAATTGTCGGGGTGAACGAACAAGCAGAGTGGCCTTCGAGGGTGTCATTGGACCAGAATTATCCTAATCCTTTCAATCCTATTACAGCAATCGATTTCGATGTCCCCCAATCGGCTCCGGTACATCTGGCAGTTTTCGACATTCTCGGAAGAGATGTCACAGTACTGGTAAATGGTGAAAAAGAACGCGGTTCACATACGGTCGTGTTCAGTGCACAAGGTATTGCGAGTGGCGTGTACTTCTACCGTCTCAAGGTTGGAACGACGACACTCACAAAAAAAATGATCGTACAAAAATAAGAAAGGAGGCAAGCGAATGAGTCAAGGACTTCGACTTCCAAAAATTTTCTGCCTGTGTTCTTTGATTGGCATTGCATCTGTATTAGTGTACTCTCAGGCACCGCACCCACTGACTTTTTGGCCATACATGGCGAGGAACGCTTGGCAATATCGCGACACCTTCAACGACAGTATCTTCTATACGCGTTACAACGATCGCGAATCGCTTGCTGTTGACGGAACGATCTATATCTGGGGTAGAATCGTATCGGGATCCGAGAACCCTCTTCAGGAACGAATAGACACGTCATTCAATCTCTACAACTTGAGATTTCAATCAGGTTATCCCCGATACAAGTTGGGCGCTGTCGTTGGCCAGTCTTGGCAGGCTGGTGTGCTGGGCAGTGATACCGTTAGGGTAACGGTTGCTTCGTCGTTTTCGGATCGGGTTTTCGGAGTGCTTACAACCATAAAGTTGTACAGGTTTGAGATCGTTCGACCAGCGCCGCTACCTGTTTTCTGGCTTGGTGACGACTATTTGGCAAGCGGATTTGGGTTGGTTTCTTCGAGGCAAGAGCCGAATCTCCAACTCTACTTGTCGGGTGCAATTATTGACAGCGTACGCTGGGGGACAATCCTCAGTGCGGATGAGGAAGGAGAATCTCCCATTACAATCGGATTGCGCCAGAACTTTCCTAACCCGTTCAATCCTACGACTACCATTGAATACGGGATTGACCGAATGGGTCGCGTCACACTGAGGGTGTTCGATATTCTAGGCCGAGAAATGCTGGTACTTGTTGATGAACAAAAACCAAGAGGGTCGTATTCGGTTTCATTCTCGGCGAACGCTATTCAAGGCGGCTTCGCCTCGGGCGTCTATTTATACCGTTTGGAGGCAAATGGTAGAACACAGACAAAGAAAATGGTCATTCAAAAATAGAGAAAGGAGGAATTGGAACGAAAAGATGTGAAACGGAAAACGGCAGTTGAAGGCTGCCGTTTTCCAACAACGCACAAAGCCAACGCCCATGAAGCCCAGCGTTTGCGCGACGAGGCTTTGTGCTAAAATAAATATGCGCAAACGCGACAATCAAGTCAATCAAGGAAGGAAATTCCCATGAAAGCGATTCCGCGCTTTGCTATTCTGTCCTTTTTGGCCATCGGCTTTTTTCTGCATCACGCCGCAGTCGGCCAGATCGATTCATGCGGCTTCAACGAGTCGCAGCAATTGGCTCTCACCCAAGAAGGGGGTTACCAAATCACCTCACTCGGTACTGTCAAAGCTCTCCTCATATTTATTGACTTTACCGATGACACTGAAGACCCAAACAACCCGACCTGGCCAACATCTCCTGCACCCGGAATTGGTCCCAACTATCTTAACGACATAGTTGACGTAACGGAAACGCAGAATTCAGGACTCAAGTACAATCTAACCACCTTTTTCCGGAAGATGAGCTATGATCAATTCACGATGATAGGACAGGCGTACTACAAGCAGGTGCAACAAAACCTATCGTGGTATGTTACAAATCATCCAGGCGAGGAGGCTGCTTGGGCCGCTAGAGATGCAATTGCCTTAGTAGATGCCTCAGTGGATTTCTCGGATTTTGATCGATGGACTTACAACGGTTCATTCAATCATACTCTCGGGCCTGATGGAAAACTCGACATGGTTTTTGTTTGCTTCAGACGATGGTACTTGTGTCCAGGGCAGCTCTTCGGATGTAGTTTTATCGCCCAAGGCTGGTATGGCGCGTCGCTCCCGAACGGTTCCGTCAATGTGGACAAGGGACGTCGCCAAATTGTGTCAAGCCAAGCTGTTGATGTATTGGAAATGAGGCAGTACCCACGGCTTGACATTATGGTGCACGAGTTCGGCCACGTATGGGGCTTACCCCATAACTACAGCGGAGGGCTGTGGAGTTTGATGAGTTCTCGCCATCCAGCTGTTAGCTATTTCATGAATTCGTACGAACGGGAGCAATTGGGTTGGTTAGATTTCAACAACATCACGGTTGATGGCACGACGACATCGATTGCAGATTTCTCAACCACAGCAGTAGCATACAGAATTGCAATCCCAACTACGAGTCCACAAGAGTACTTTCTCTTTGAGAACCATCAGCAGATGAGTTTGTACGACACCGTAGATATTTCGACTTCAACCGGGCCAGGGTTATACATTCTGCACGATAACGGAGTTAGGCATGTTGAAGCAAACAATCTTCGTGTCGTCTCAGCAGATGGGCGTTGGACTTGGTCGAACCCATATTGGATTCAAAACCTTTTCAATCCAACAAACCCACTGGATTCAATTCCGGTCTTCAGCCGAGGAACGGTTAACCGTGCAGTTGGGGAAACAGACAAAGTCGATCATATGACCACGAAGGGCTACCTCTACCTCACGTTTGCATGGCTTGACGATGTTGATGGAACACTGAAGACAGGACAGAGATACAAAGGAGACGGAAAGGATCGCTTCACGTTTGAATACAACAAGATGTTCTCACCGTGGAGCGGATACGCCGCATACAATTGGAGCGGCTCTGCCGCAACAACAATCGGCATGGAAATCACTGGACCGAGCCAGCCGAACATCAATGTAAAATTCTACACGACAAGCCCCGTGAATGGTCCGCCATCGAAACCGGTTGACCCGCGGTTGAGTAGTAACAGCGGCCAGTACGGGAACATCCGTTTCAGTTGGGCAGCAAATGCTGAACCCGATCTTTCAATCTACGAAGTCTGGCGCAAGGTGGACCTGTCCGGAAATGTGTGGGGAGTGGTTGCCACGACCACAAGTAGTTATTGGGTTGACCCTGAATATCTCTATGCACCCGGTGGCGGAGACTTTCGTCCAACATACAAGGTGCGAGCGAAAGACACCCAGGGTCTCTTTTCGTCGTTCAGCGATTCAACAACTGTCCGGGCGGAACAACAGGGAAAACGAGTGGCAAAAAATGAGATGGTATTGGACTTTGCATTGGAGCAGAACTACCCTAATCCGTTCAACCCAGCAACAACGATCAACTTCGATATTCCAAGCGATGAATTCGTTTCGCTCAAAGTGTTCGACGTGTTGGGGCGTGAAGTACAAACTTTAGTCGGCGAGGTGATGGAGGCGGGCAGTTACAAGATTCCGTTCGATGCTTCTAAGCTTGCGAGCGGCGTCTATCTCTACAAATTGCAGGTGGGCCCATTCACAGCAACGAGGAAGATGCTACTCACGAAGTGACGACCATTGCTTCTCCAATGAAAGGCGAGCCAATACGGCTCGCCTTTTTTTTCGTAACGTTGAGAAGAAACGCGCCGTTTGATGCCCCCGTCTTTTTTCGTATTTTGGCAGTGACATGAAAATTTTCGTTCTCGTCATATCGCTGCTCTGCGTTGGTACACGCCTCTTCGCGCAATCCGATTCAACTCAGGGAAGTCAGCCTATTTCTTTCGGCGCCATTGACACCATCATCATCGTCGGCAACGAAAAAACAAAAGACATCGTGATTCTCCGTGAGATGACACTGAAGAGGGGAATGGATGCAACGCCGGAGGCGGTGGAGTTTGATAAGGGCAGAATCTACAGCACAGGCTTGTTCACACGCGTTGAGCTGAATGTGTTTCCGATTGAAGGACGGAACGCACTGCTCGTGGATTTGAGCGAGCGTTGGTACATCATTCCGCTGCCGCTCTTCGGCTTTCGCGAGAACGATCCGAAGAAACCGTACTACGGGGCCGGCCTGCTGCACAACAATTTCCGCGGTTTGAATCAGAAACTCTTGGGCTCGGTCATCTTCGGCTACAACCCGTCGCTTGCGCTTTCCTTCTCCGATCCGATATTCGACAGGGAACAAAACTTGTACTTCAGCGGAGCGCTTTCGTATTCGAAAATCAGGAACCGGAGCGAGCTGGCCGCCGGCACAAATAACTTCGATGAGTTGCACTACGATATTTTCGCAACCCTTGGCAAACGTTTCACGATCTATGAAAACGTCGGCGTCTCGCTTGGCTACCAAATCGTTGACGTCTCCGAGAAAGGCCCCCAACGAACCGTCTCTCCGGACGGAACGGACCGATTCCTCACCGGATCGATCAGTTATTCCTACGACTCACGCAACCTGCGCGACTACACAACGCGGGGCTGGCTCTATTCCGCGTATGTTTCAAAGACCGGCTTCGGAGAATCAGAGATAAGCTTTACACGGATTGGGGGAGATGTTCGATGGTTCGCTCCATTGAGTGCAGACTTCACCGTTGCCACTCGCGCCTTCGGTTCGGTCGTTTCGGGGGGAACGATCCCAACTTACGCGCGATCGTATTTCGGCTACGGAGAAAGGATTCGAGGATACTTCAAAAATGTATTTGAGGGGGAGAATATCGCCGGCACGTCGCTGGAATTACGATGGCAGCTTGTCGCTCCGCGCATTGTGCGGTTCGATGCTCTCTCGCTTCCGGCGGAGTTCTCCATCTGGCGACTCGGCATGAGCCTCGAGCTTTTCGCAGATGCAGGAACCACATGGTTTCGCAGCCAGCCGGTTTCAATCAATTCGTTTGCTGCCGGTTACGGTGGAGGCATCGTATTTCTTCTTCCCTACGACATGGTTGTTCGCGCGGAATACGCATGGAATGATTTCGGCAAAGGTCAGTTCATTTTCGGTGTTCGGTCGTCGTTCTAATCTTCTAAACCCTGTCCGAAGGACTCCTCTACCCTACGAGCCGTAGACCTTCGGAGAGCACACGCACTTTACCCCGCAAAGCGGGCTCCCTCACAATTGAAAATGGAATACTTCTACACTCCTCCTTCGCACATCGTAACCGACTCACTGACGATCGAAGGAGAGGAGTTCGCACATCTCACGCACGTGATGCGCAAGAAAACGAGTGACGCGATCCGTGTTGTGGACGGCATAGGCAACGCGTACGACGTCGTCATCCAAGAGTTGAACAAACATGTTGCTCATTGCGCAATCCAATCACATCATCATCGTTTGCACGAGCCGTCAATTGACGTAACGCTCGCAGTTGGCGTCCTGAAGAATCACGCCAAATTCGATTTCCTCGTCGAAAAATGTACGGAGCTTGGCGTGAACACAATCATTCCGCTCCTTACCGAACGAACGATTCCGCATCATGGAAAAACCGATCGCTGGCAAAAGCTCGCGCTTGCGGCGATGAAGCAATGCGGCAGGTGCGTGCTGCCGCACGTGAGTGAAGCCCAAACACTCGACAGTTTCTTGAAGAAGACACATGCATCGTCGCTCAAACTCATCCCGCACGAGAAGGTTGAGTCGCCCTCCATCATGCACGTCGCAAAAGAGAAACATTTCCCATCGGCAGTTCTTTGCGTCGGACCGGAAGGCGGATTCACCGAGAACGAAGTTGCAAGGGCAATCACCGCCGGTTTCTCTGCTGTCAGTTTGGGCAAACGACGGTTGAGAACGGAAACCGCCGCAATTGCCGCAGTGAGCTTGTTGATGATGTCGGGAGAACGATGAAAACAACGTTACGCACCGCTTGGCTGACGGTTTTTTTCGGCGCGTTGCTCTGGTCGGCAATACAGCCACACGATTACTTCACGTGGTTTCTTGAAGTCGCGCCGGCTCTCATCGGCTTCATCATTCTCTTGTTTACGCACAAACGTTTCCCTCTTACACCTCTCGCGTACTGGCTCATACTCGCTCACGCGATCATACTCATGGTCGGCGGACATTACACGTATGCCGAAGTACCGTTGTTCAATTGGATGCGCGACGCATTCCATCACAGCAGAAACAACTATGACAAGATCGGGCATTTTGCACAAGGGTTCATTCCCGCGATCATCGCGCGGGAGATTCTCATTCGAGTCGCTGGGTTGACGAAGTGCGACTGGTTGTTCTTTCTCGTCATCTGCATTTGTCTCGCGATCAGCGCCTTCTACGAGTTGATCGAGTGGTGGGTGGCAATCGGCACGGGTGATTCGGCGGAAGCGTTTCTCGGAACGCAAGGGTATGCGTGGGACACGCAGTCGGACATGATGATGGCGATGGCGGGCGCCATTGCCGCTCTGGTCATTTTCGGGAGGCTGCATGATACGCAGCTGCAACGGCTTACTGCTTCAACTTCTCGGCGAGGATAGATTGCGTTTCCTCAAGCATCATTCTGCCCGTCTTAAGGATGGAAATCACTTCTTCGGTTTTCCAATTCACGAACTCCGAATTTGAGAGTCCGTTCAGGTTGATCCTGACGTTCAATGCTGCGCCTTCGCACGCGGCGTTGAGCATCAAGGCGCTCACGCCCGCATCGCTCACGGAATTCTTGTTTCCGCTGGCCGCAACGTTTTGCGCAAGCGCCATTGCGTCAATGCAATGCTTCATCACTTCCAGTGGAACCATCGTCGCTTCCTTCGTCGCTGCTTCGATCGCCGCATTACGCAGCGCTTTCTGCGCATCGTTCTCTTTGGGCAAGCCGATCGCTTCCATCACTTTGTTGAACGCTTCCGTATCCTTCTCAACCAAGACCGTGAATTGCTCGCGCAGCTCTTCTGACTGCTTTAGGATTTTTTTCATCTCCTGTTCCACGTCGGCGTATTTCTTCTTGCCGATGGTGAGATTGCACACCATGGAGGTCAGCGCAGCGCCCAAAGCGCCTGCAAGTGCCGCAACGCTTCCGCCGCCGGGCGCGGGAGATGATGAGGCGAGCTCATCCAAAAAACTTTTCATCGGCGTCTTATTCGACATAGCTTTCTCTGCTTACAGTTGATATTCAATGATTTTCTTTTGCGGATCGAACTTTTCAAGCTGGCGCAAGCCTAACTTTTCTTCCGCCACACGAAGTAACGCTCGTTCATCGGCAGTGTGAGGAGAATAAAACTTTCCCGCCATCAACATCGCTTCGAGCGGCGAAAGCCCGACAAGTTCGCTCCCCGTGACTTCGACGCCAAGCGTCGCCGCTTCAATCTTCACCTCTTCGAACGCGACATGCGGCGGTGTTACGGTGAAGTTGGTCAGATTGATGGAAACCTGTGCGATATTGTGCGCTTCGAGCAACACCCCCATCGCCTTCACTGCTTTCAACGAGCCGGGGATTGTGACCTTCTTTCCGTTTGCATCAAGGAGGGGATTGCCGCTCGCATCTTTTTTCACGCGTCCGCTTTCGCGAATGCGCAGCGCTATTTCGTCTGCGATCGTTTTGTCGTTCGTCTTGAGATTGACATTGTACGCGATGAGAAACACGCGAGCGCCCGTTACCGTCGCGCCGAACCTTGCATTGAACTCCGTTGGACCGTAGTCGGGTTTCCACACGGGGTCTTTCAGTTTTTCCGCAAGCCCTTCGTACTCGCCTTTTCTCACAACCGAGAGATTTTTTCGCTCAGGCTTGGTTGCTGCTTCTTCATAAAGATAAATGGGAATGCCCAGTTCATCACCCGCCCGTTTTCCAAACTCATGCGCGAGCATCACGCAATCCTGCATCGTTACTCCTTGCAGCGGAACGAACGGCACAACATCCGTTGCGCCGATGCGCGGGTGCCCGCCCTTGTGCTGCGCCATGTCAATCAGCTCTGCTGCTTTCTTCGTCGCTTGAAACGCCGCTTCGACAACAGCCGATGGCTCGCCGATGAATGTTACGACTGTGCGGTTGTAGTCTTTGTCCGGTTCCGCACTGATGAATTTGACATTGGGGACTGTTCTTATCGCGTTTGCGATTGCATTGATGATTTCGGGATTACGCCCTTCGCTGAAGTTCGGAACGCACTCAACTAAACGAGGCATCTATTCTCCATTTGAATTTCCAAATCTCAATTTCCAAGTTCCAAAGAAGCTCCAATTTCCAAACTTCCAATCTCAGTGTAGCATAGGGGTATCTATTTTTTGACTTTTGAGCATTGGAATTTCTTTGGATCTTGGAACTTGGATATTGAGATTTATTCATTGATGTTACGCAGAAAGCTCCATTCAGAAAAATATTTTCCAATGTCAGCATTGTCATCTGAATCAGCAATCAGGGCTAAAGCCAAAAGGGTGTTGATGTTGTTTTCCCCCAGCCTGAAGGCTGGGGTTATTTGCTGATTAGAACGAGATATAGCCCCGCCATTCATGGCGGGGTCGTGCGACGAAAACCGCTTCGGCTTTAGCCATGATACCGCAGGAGTTATGTACGCTATGCGTAACATCAGTTATTCAGTACTCCAGTATCGTTCCGTTCTTTATCGTCGTGACGATATGATTCGTCCCGAAATGATATGCGAGGAATTTGTAATCCGGCACATCAGCAACAATCATGTCCGCATTTTTCCCCACTTCAATGCTGCCAACAGTCGAAGACAGATTCAACGCCGCCGCTCCATTCAGCGTCGAAGCGACGAGCGCTTCCTCCGGCGACATCTTCATTTGTGTGCAAGCAATCGTCATCATCATCGGCAGCGAGTAGGACATGCAGGAGCCGGGGTTGAAGTCGCTGGCAATTGCAACGGCGATGCCGCTATCAATCATCCTGCGCGCCGGAGCGTAGCCGTGATTCAGAAAGAATGAAACGCCTGGCAACAATGTCCCGACGACATTAGCATCACGCAGCGCTGCGATTCCGGCATCATCAATATTCTCCAAATGATCCGCAGATATTGCGCCGACTTTTGCCGCAAGTTGCGCGCCGCCAAGCGGGTTCAACTCCTCGGCATGGATTTTCGGGAGCATTCCCCAGTTTTTCCCTTCAGTCAAAATCTTCTCGGATTCTTCAAGCTCAAAATATCCCTTTTCGCAAAACACATCACAGAACGTTGCAAGCTGTTTTCTCCCCGCGTACGGAATCATCTTCTCGACTATCAGCTCGACATACGCTTGTTTGTTCTGCTTGTATTCAGGCGGATACGCGTGTGCGCCGATGAACGTCGGCACAACAGTCATAATCTCTTCATCCTTCAGCTCGTTGATCGCTTCGAGCATTTTGATTTCAGAATCGAGATCGAGACCGTAGCCGGTTTTGATTTCGACCGTCGTCGTGCCCTGCTTCATCATCTCGTTGAGATAGTGACGCGTCTGCTTCTTAAGATCTTTCTTCGACGCGGAGCGAACGTGTTGGACCGTGTTGAGTATTCCTCCGCCCTCATCGGCAATTTGCTGATACGTCGCGCCTTGGGATCGCAGCGCAAATTCGTGAGCGCGATTTCCCGCGAACATCATGTGCGTATGCGAATCAACGAAGCCCGGAAGGACGACTTTTCCGCTCGCGTCTATTTCATTCACGTCTTCGCCGAGATTCGTATCGAAATCTTTCATCAGTCCGACCCAAGCGATCTTACCATTGCGGCAAAGCACTCCAGCGTCGGCGAGGATATTCAGCTCGCGCATCTTGGCGCCGATTTTCGTTCGCTTTCCGCCGGAGGCAATAGTGACGAGCTGCGAAATGTTCTTGATGAAGAGATTCAATCGAGTTCGAACGTTGGAAGAGAACTGTGAAGAAAAAACTCGGTTAGCACAACTGAAACCGTATCAAGATACGAAAAGCTGAAGCGGGCTGCAACCAAACAGCAAAAGCCCGGACGAGCCGGGCTTTGAATGCAACATGGCAAACTGAAAACTACTTCGCGAGAATCAACTTTGAAACTTTGTTGAGCTTTACGCCACCATTCATATCAGTTGCCGTAAACCGCGCGAAGTACACACCGCTCGCAACACCTGATGCATTCCACTCAGCAGAGTGATAACCAGTTTCATACAAATCATTCGCAAGCTCTACCACTTTCCGCCCTAACACATCATACACAATTAGGGAGACGCGCGATGGCTCGGGCAAATCGAAGTTGATTGTTGTTGTCGGGTTGAAGGGATTTGGATAGTTCTGATGAAGTTCAAAGCTGGTAGGAATTGAACTCCTAACCCCGGCAAGCTTCTCTGGAGAGTCTCCACTCGGTTTGTTGATACCGGATGATCTCTGCGACTCAATCTCCAACAACACCCTCCCCATCTGTGCAAGCGGGTCGTTTGGATAGCTCGCAACAAATGCTGTAAACGCTGCTTGCGCCCGTGGTATATCGCGCACATGTTTTAGCAAGATGATTACTGGCCGAAACAGCGCGTGCTTTACCATTGCGCTGTTGGAAGAGAACTCTCTTCTGATCCTATTCAAATTAGCAAGCGCCCTCGCGAACTGTCCCTCCGCAACTAACCAGTGGTTCTCAAGCTCGATTGTCCTGCCCATGAGCTCTTCATTTCTTGTCAGCCTCGGACGAATCCTCCCGTCTAAGTACTGCACAAAGTCTCGTCGTCTCGCACCGGCGTAGCATTCGTTCATTCGGGCAAGAGCAACTCGCGCCTTTGCAGTTCGTAGTCCGCTTTGCAAAACAGTATCATAAATTGCAATCGCATCAGCATATCTTCGTTCAAGCTGTAAGCTCAGCGCTCTGCTCATCTCATCGTCGCCGAGCATGCTATAACTCGGTGGGCTGGACTTACCTCCTCCTATCACATTCTGTTGCCCGCCTCCGGTCGGATCCCATGACAACGCGTTACTGTAGTCAATTGACCCACCGCTCGAAGCAAGAAACTCGCCGTTGTCCGGTGGATACGCTCCCCACCAATTCGAGGTCGCACTGACAAAAGAATTGTATGCTGCTGTCACTTCATAGCCTGTGTTGCCAAAGACGCTATTGTAATAGAGCCAAGTATGCGATTCATAGTCTGCGAGCACGCCTTGATTGTTTCCCGTGATTCGATTCCAGCCGGGTCCCGCGCCAAGATATGCCGGACTGAAAAACCTGCAGACCAACCCTGTGTATTGATTTCCGGTTACCGTATTGAAGGAAAGAACCGGCGCAGAATACCAATCACAGTAGATGCCGTCATACCCATTGTTGCGGATCGTGTTGCCGCTCAGATCCGGAGAGGAGTTGTAGAGATATACTCCATAATAAGTATTCGACTCGATCACGTTGCTCGCAATAAGCGGACCGCCGTAGTGTTTACCAAGGTTGTTGAGATACAGCCCAATGGAGTTTCCAGAAATTGTGTTGTTGTGAATAGACGGAAGCGCGCCATCGCACTGAATGCCGTACTGGGCATTGCTGATGTTCGCGTAGGCAATCTCGCCGCTGCTGCCGCTTTGAAAAACGATGCCGTTCCAGGTCGCGCCGTTGTTTCCGCGAAACGCGATGGGAGATTGCGATGTGCCGATGGCGGTGAGTGTACCGTTTACGGCAATCGAAGAACTGTAACCCATATTGATCTGAGCGCCGGGGTGGAAGCGTACCGTTGTTCCGCTTGGAATTGCAAAGTTGACATTATCAGCAACACTGAGTGTTCCATACAGTTCGATTGACGAACCACCCCCCATAATCAAGTTGGAATTGGCGTTCCAAATCAACTTCGCATTGGACTCGATGATGATCTTCGCGTTATTGCCAAGTTCTATTGTACTCGGTTCGAAGCTTGCGAGGATGCCTTCGTTTCCCACTCTGAGTTCGGCATTGTCCAGCAATCGTAGTGTCCCTTGCTGTAGGCCGATGCAGGAGCCGTCACTTAAGAAGGCGAACTCCCCACCTCCATCTTCGATTACTCCACCGCTCCCCGCAACGAGCTCCGCTTGTCGTCCGAGAACAACTCTGGCTTGTGCACCGATCTGGATGAATCCGCCACTGCGAGCCTGCACCCGAACGTAATCATCTACGACTCCGAGTGAGTTGTTTTGCAAGTCTTGTCGTGTCCCCGTTCCTGACACATATTGGGTTACTGTTTGAAACGGTGTAGGGTTTCGTGCTACGAAGCAATCACCGGCATAGGCAGTGCGTATTCCCGAAATAAAACTTACCCCAGCCATCTCTATATCAACGTAATACGGAGCTTCCTCTTCAACCCAGCAAGCACCTTGCTTGATCCCCTCCGCCGCAGCCGTTTTGTATGTGCTTGTGTTTAGAGTGTTGCAATTGCTGTTGTTTGAAAGAAACTCAGTCTCGATAAGGATTGCCGGCATTCGAGTTTCTCTCAGCACCTGAACGTTCTGATGTCTGATTCCATTTGATTTTGCAGATCCAAAAACGGGTCTCGTCGCAGCAACATAAAGTTGTAGCATCAGCACCGCGGTGTTCTTGGACCGGCGAGATCTATCATTCTCAATACCATTCAGCTCATAATAGAGCAGCAGCGTTCCACTCACTGTGCTTGGCGGGTTTTGCACGGAATTCGCGTGGATGCTGGAAAAAAAATTGACGCCCCCTTGTGGTATTCTCATATTGTGAGAATCGTATTGATCATTATTGAGATTATTCGCCATTATCACTCTTTCGTCTAGCGTTTTGTAAACATCTGTGTGGCGAGTGGTATACGCGTACCAAGGGCAGTTAGCGTCATTCCAGATCTTCGTGTAGGCTTCGTTGCTGATCGTTAGGACAAATGACTTCTCGACTATGTTGCACCATGTAGTTCCACCGTCAGTGCCACCATGCCCGGGGTCTAGAAGCACGTGACCTATGGCAGGGAAGCAGAAGTCAGAGAGGAGAAAAAGTTGAAGAACAATAAAGATGCCGCGCCCAATTGGTAGAGACTCGCGCGCGAGAGTATTACGTTCATGTTTCATGATGAAGAGTTCCTTTCTGCAGATCTATTTCGGTAAGAGAGAATCTACTTTGTTGATAGAAACTTCTACTATGGAAAAATTCGTACCGGGTGATGTGTCTTCTAACCTTGCTAGCAATTTCCCGTTCCCTTGCCACACGAAATCGTTCAAGGTCATCGATGGTTTAACTTCGAATACTTCTATTTTTTTCGTTGTTTCAGCGCAAACAACCCATACTTTGCTGTTGGCGTAATCGTCACCACTTTGGTTAAGGACAGATTCGATGTAAGCAATAGCTCGTCCGTCTGCTGACCAAATAGGAGCGCGAATCTCGCTTCTGGGGTTGGCAGGTAGGATGTGGACCTCTTCTGTTATAGCCAGTACTCCGTTTCTAGATTTCAAACCCACGATCCAAAAGCCAGGGTCACCGCTGGTCCGAACCAGAATCCGATTAGAGGCGGGCGACCAGAGGCGTAGCCAACTCCCCGCAAACTTTGATAGCTTGAGTGTTGGCACGCCTACAGAAGAATAAATCTCACACAACCAAGCCGCAGTTTCTCCTACCTGAAACTCTGAAAGCGTTCGCGTCTCGGGATCAATTTTTCGTTGCTTCTTACCTCCACCTTTTTCCTTGACCGGACTAAGAAGCATAAACCACTCCCCGTTCGGTGACCAGACCTCGCCCATTCCCTCAGTTACGAATCGCGGGCTTGAGCCATCTGATTCGGCTAAGTAGACCTTGGAGTAAGGACTATTATCGCGAGCCTGAAAAAGGATTTTTCTGTTGTGAGCAGAAACTGATGCCGATACAATGTCTGCGTTGGGATCTCGTAGCACGACCTGGTTTCCGGTTTCCGTCTCTTGAATGACCAGGGCTAGTTTTCCCTTTTCTTGCATTCCATAGAATATATGTGTTCCGCCTGCACTGAATCGCACATGTGTTCTTGTTTGGATAGGTGTTGTGACGACAATCCTTTGCTGAGACGGATTCTTCAAATCACACACGGAGTATTCCCAACTGTTGCTCTTTCTTTGTTGCAACAACACATGCCCAAGCGGACTGAGTTGAATCGGCTTTTGTGAATCCCCCGACGTTATCGGATAATTCGCAATCACCTTCTCCTGCACGGATGCTTGGCGCACCTGGGCGGAGGTCAACGTTACAAACACTGCACAGAGTCCAACCCAGTATCCGAAGCACGACAATAGGATATCCTTGATGTAACTATTGGTTTTCATGATCTGTTGCCTTTCAGTATTGATTATCTATCGGTAATTGACAAAATTAAACATGGCAAGCGGGCGGCGCGCCTTACGGCGCGCCAACCAGCATGAGCTTGCCAAAGGGCTGGGCGGTGATGTCACAAGCATCATCGCTCAGTTTTTTTTCTACTACTATTTACGCGCTTTGCCAAGTGTACCCTCCTTTCTGAAATTGCAAAAAGAAACACGCGGGGCTCACTGAATCCGTAGTCGGGTAGACTGGAGTACTGAGGATCCCACATAACCGTATGCCCCCGTAACTCCTGAATTCGACACCCCTCTAAACTTATGATTGTAGTAGTTGGCGTCGAAGGAAAGAACTTCGACGAAGCACGTATCTACCGAAGAAACGCGGAATGTGGACGCAGGGGAATAGAGCGTATCAAAAGCGATGTATGAATACCGGTCTCGGTATGGACTGCCGATAAGTATCCTCCGACCAATGATGACGCTTGCAATATAACCGAATGCGTTTCTGCTCCGTGTCCAGCGCAAGTCGAGCCGCAACTCGCCGTTGGTTGTGGAATATATTCGACCCGGATCGGGACTGACAATCTGAAAATCGCCCGGCAGAGTTGTTCGTCCTCCGATACTCAGGTCGCCTGTTCGGACGGAGAGCGAGTACGACGCTTCCGGTTGAACGGCAAATGAGTCCACATTGACATACGACTTGGCGACGACGCCATAGGACGAGTCAATCCTTAGCTGGAAGTCGTACCTTCGTCCATGATCGTCGGTAATGAACACAGTTGCGTCGCCGATAAAGTACGGAACGAATCTTAAGTTCTGAAATTCAGGAAAAAAATAGAAAAATGAAGATCCCTCGTCATGTATATCCGTTGTCCTGTATAGGAACAGAGACTGTCGCGCTTGGCTTGCAGTCAATTGGCAGAGCACACTCGCGCCGTCGCGCTTTGTAGGATCGCTTATGTCGCTGCAAGAAACGGCGCCGAAAGCCACCACGGCGGTGAGAACGATGAGAAAATATTTCGCGAGCAATCGCATTGAGTTTCCTCTTTCAAAACTCTACAGTGACACCAGCGGTTGGAACAATATTCGACGCCCGTTGCTCCGCACCGTCGTAATTGAAGAAATAAGGATTGGGAGCGTTATACACATTGAATACTTGCAGGTACGGAATGATCAGAACCTTGCCCCATATGAACGATCCAGTAACACTGACATCTAATCGTTGATATGCAATCGCCCGCTGAGAATTCTTCTGGCCTTCTATTGGTCGCTGGTGCTGCTCAAATGGGTCGCCATTCCATCCCGGATCGCTTAGCCCAACGAATTTACCAATAGCATTTGTAAATGGAACTCCAGTCGCCAAGACCCAAAAGAGATCGAACCTCAGTGTTTCAAACGGCTTGAAGCTTGCCATTAACTTCAGTGCGTGCGTTCGATCGGAGTTTGCAAAGTATGTGAAACTCCTATTTCGCTTTATGGAGCGCGAGAGAGAATAAGAAATCCATCCTGTCACCAACTCACCTTCTCGTTTTACCAAGATGTCAACGCCTGCTGCGTAGCCGTTTTCAAATGTGTAGGGGGTTCGAATATCATTGTACGATGAAGCGAGATTGTTTCTATTTTTGTAATACGCTTCGATGTTTACTGAGACCCCTTCTAACGGGTCGGTTATGTCAACACCTGCCGAAAAATGATCTGAGCGGCCAATCTCGTCAGAATGTTTTGGCAGAAACAAGAGTGAGAATGGAGAAAAGAAATTATTTTTTGTCTTGCTTTCTTTTAGCGTGTAAAGGTGCTGATAGTACCTGCCGTAAGAAGCGTTGAACTGCACGTGAGGTGAAACAGAGTATGTACAACTGAAATACGGTGAATGAAGAAGAGTGTTTATTGGTTTAACTACGCTGAATCTATATCCCAGTGCGAGATCAATGTCATCCGTTAGACGAATGTTGTCTGACAAAAACAAACTAACAAACGATGCCTCCGCTGATTGGTTAAAGACGTCAGGAGCATAGTCGAAGAACGTCTCAGGTCGTGGGAAAAGAATCTCTTCGGTATCGGTATAGTGTTTCCAGTTGATGTTCCAGCGGTACTTGGTACGCAAACGCTTCGCTTCTATCCCAAAGTCGAAGAGATGAGAGTCGAAGCGCGTATGGAGCGTGACCGACCCCGTAACATCCGTTATGGCATTTGATACCAGAAGGCTTCCTCTGTTTGCTTCGGGATCTCCGTAGTAGGTTCCCTCATGTATTTCTCCGTCTGCTCCAACAGAAGAACGCGAAAAGAAAATGGAGGCGTCTATTGAAGAGGATTCATTTAACTCATGAGTGAATCCAAGACGAAGGACGTTGTTTGACCAGTTGGGGATCTCACGTATCTCCGCCGATGTGGGTTTACGGCTCTGGAAGGGATCAAAAGAATCTTTTGAGAACAACCCGCTCACCTGCAGAAAAGTACGAGAGGAAATCGGAATTGAATATTTTCCGAAGAGATCGTAAAAGAAGAATGGAACCTCACTGTTGCCACTAAGAGAATTTACCACTGCATCGAAGTATGTTCGGCGAGCGGACAACACTATCGAGCCTCCACCAACCGGTCCCTCGGTAACACCGCGCAGGCTCGATATACCAAGGGAAATGCTGCTTCTATATCGTTCCCGGTTTCCATCCTTTGTTATCAAGTCAACGACGCCGGATAAATGTCCTCCATATCGTACCGGATAATTTGAGCGGTACAATCGCTCCGTTTGAATCACATCGCTGTTGAACATGCTCAGCCAACCGGCAAAGTGATATGGATTGTATACCGGTACGCCATCCAGTGCAATCAATGTCTCGTCAAAATTTCCCCCGCGCAAGTAGATTTGGCTGTTGAAATCGGATGTTGCCGTAGTTACTCCCGGCAGTGATTGAATTGCTTTGAGGGGATCCGGCTCCGCAAACGCGGGGAGGCTTTTCAACTCCCGGACATGAAGGCTTAATGGAGTCTCGGTTGGATGCGTTCTTAAGTGCGACCCGAAGACTGTAATGCTATCAATAAGAATTTCTTTCGGAGTCAGCTGAAAAAAAATCTTCTTGGTTGCATCTTCTTCACCAACAAGAACATCTTTCCGTGCAGTTTGGTATCCGACCATTCCAACTTTAACCACATATTCGCCCGGCGAAATTGAGAAACTGTAATAGCCCTTGCTGTCTGTTGCGCTCACCATCTGGCTGTCAAGCGATATTGTCGCACCAACAAGTTTTTCCAGGGACACCCTATCGGACACAAACCCTTCAACCAGAATTCGATCTTGTGCCTCGCTTGTTACAAACGAAGCTATGGCAAGCATTACAATCATGACCGGATAGCGCTTCATAGCTGAGTAGGAGTTAGTAGGAATATGCGTTTAGAATGGGGCGCAAGCAACTCAGACTTGCACCCCCTCTTCAAGAATTTCTCTTAGTAGTACTGGAACCTTATATAGACCACATCAATATCATCGCCCACAGCATTATCGGTGTACGTTGCACGGTTCATCGTGGGGTGGAATAATGCTGGGAAGAAATCACCGTATACCGGGTCCCCAACGGGGGCCCAATCAGCGTAGTTCTGCCTTAGGTACGACTGGTCAGCAACAAAGTCGTCGCCTCCATTGAACCACGCATCGTCTTCCCAAATCTCAAAGACCATTCCTGTGCCGGAGCTAAGAAATGCACCAAGATCGTAACCATTAGAGTTGAGATAAAGAGTGCGGTTGTCGAGACGGTTGGGGACGTCAAAGGTAATTGACTCATGCCAGCCAGAATTGTCCCACCACGATTTGAAATAAATTTCCATTTCAGTCTCGTACGCGGGATCGTAAGTTCGACCAATGCTTACGCTGGTAGCATTCCAGTGCCAGAGCGGTGTTCCCCCACCTCCGCCCCCGCCGCCGCCACCTCCTCCTTCGTCGGGTGCGATGAGATCATTTCGTTCATCACTCTTTGGGGTGTATTTTCCACCTGTCTCATTGAGTGTTACCACCAGGGTGGGGGTTTCTGGGGCCGTTTTCTTGCTCAATGCGACCCTGTTGCCATCCAAATCATAAGCTTCCAATGGAACGTCGAGGTCTTCCTCGGCATCTGGCGGAACAGGCAAAATCAGCAACTTTCTATCGGCGCTATGCCAAGATTCCCGATGCTTCTGAACTGGGAAGTAAATGTCAATGGTCCCTGGCGGTAACGCTGCAATGCTCTTGAGAAAAACTTCGCGCTCAGTTTCTGTCAGCTCATTTGAAAGGAGCGAGATTATTGAGACTGCCCGGGTCACTCCGCCTACTGTGACTGCCCGTTCGGCAGCGACAAACTTCGCGGCATCAAATTTCTCTTCTACCACACCGCTTGCATTCTCTTTCTCCATTTGAAGGATCCTTCTGTATTGTTGGTCTCTCAGCAATACCGCCAGACCCTTTGCAATCGTTTTGATGTCGAACGCAACTTCTTCTTTCGTTAGCGAACCAGCTTTTGACAGACTGTTTGCTGCCAGTTTTGCTGTCTCGAAAGTGCTTGGGGCTTGATCTGCACATGAATTCAATGTCACAACGACAAAGAATCCCATGAGAAGAACCAATCCCGCCGATTTGTATTGCTTAGCATGAATAAGCATACATTTCTCCTTATATGATGGTAAAGTGGATTCGTGAATTTAGCAAAGCACTCAGCCGCGTCTTTTAGCCTCCTTTCCTCTTGCGGATGAGAAAGTGATAGAATAATTTCAACTGGAGCGGAACACCATGAACGGCGCGCCCAGTTGAATGCACTCTTGCTTTGTTTTGGAAATTTTAAATTTGGTGTGAAACTCTTCTCATCGGGTATTCCTTATTCAACGTTATCGAACCGTTCAACTGTGACCCTAACCCTTCCCACCATTCCACAATGTTATTGTAGAAAAGTAGAAAAGTAGAAAAGTAGAAAGCGCCCACAAGGATAAGATTCACTCTCGCTCACTACACGCCGCCGTGAATTTCGTTACGCGATGCACAGATAATATACACGCAATTTTTAAAAAAGCAAGAGAAAAGTTTAGCTCAGTGAAAAATTAATCTTCGCTTGCCTTGGAACAACGTGCGTGCCACACCGCGTGAGGGAATAACTTATCGTACACTTGAGATATGTTTCGCGATCTGCTCGGAAAGTTTCGGCAGGCTGTTGTCTCTTTCAGCAAGAGAAATATATTTCAAATAAAAATCATCCGCGCTGTTCGCCACCGTTTCAGTCAGAGCTTTTCTTCCCAGCTTCTGGTCAATCGTGCGAGCGATGAACATGCCCGTAATTGCGCCGTAGCTCTTCCAATACTCGGAGGTGTTCGATGTGCTGATCAGAATGTGTGCGCGTTGCGGAGTGACCTGGGATGAAAGCAGTTCATCGGCGCTCTTGTTGAATTCAGCAAACGAGGCGGCAATTTTTTCGTCCCAATCCGGCGGACGGTAGTCGCCGCGTTGCTGGAACGTGAGAAAATGCGCGATGCCTTCGTTCTGCGTCAGGTCGAGAAGTTCATCGAGATACGACTGATGCGTTGCGTAATAGGAACGCCACACCGGTGATCCATCCTTGTACGTCCCAAACGCCGCGTGAAACACTTCATGCGCAACAACGCTCAACACGCCGATGAAACGCTCATCAACAGTACGACCATATCGTACTGCCTTCGCGAGATTGACGACGATGGTTAGCTCGCCTTCTCCTTCGCCGACGAAATGCGGGATGTTATCATACCACACGACGCGCCGAACGTACGCGTCAATGTTCTGATGACCGAACGCGACGAAGAAAAGTGGAATCGCAGTGGAGACTTTTGCATCGGTGGGGAAAAGCTGTTCAACGGTACTTGCGACGCGTTGCGCAAAATTCCTTCGTTTGATATGCGTGAGCAATTCCTTGAGCGCGATGACGTTGTGCTTTGCATCCTTCAACAAAAACACATCATCGTTGCTGACCTGTCCGAATTTAATGCCGTCCAAACTTTCTTCGAGAAACGATGGCGCGAGTCTTCTGCGCGCAAGGTCGGCGGTTGTTGCAAGCGCAATTTGGCTTCCCTTCAGCGGAACAATGTCGCGCCCGCTTCCCCATTTTCCTTCGTACATCTCGATAGCGCGTTCTGCTGATTCGTAATTGAGATTGAGACGGACGTTGAAGTTGGGATTGGTTTGGGAATGAGAAATGCAAAATGAAAAATGTAAAAGGAAAAAAAAGAATGCGGATTTTGCCTTTTGCGCCAGAGGCGCATCCGCCTTGGGAGGATTACTTTTTCCTTTTGCCTTCATTTAGATCGACTCCACAAACTCTAAGAACTCTATGAACTTCAAAACCTAAAAGCAGTGAGGCCCTTCGCTCCGCTCAGGGCTGAGGAAGCACTCGAACAACAACCATCGTCATATCGTCGTGTTGTGTCGCGGCACCAACGTGAAATTCGACATCTGATTTGATCCGTTCAAGAATTTGTTGAGATGAGCATGCCGGGTCAAATTGTTGTACGATACGTTCGATACGCTCAGTTCCGAATTGCTCTCGCGTCGGGTTCATCGCTTCCGTAAACCCATCGGTGAGAAGCAGAAGCGTGTCGCCTGCATTCAACTGCAGAGTCCGCTCGCCGTACTCGCTGTCCTCCTTCATGCCCAACGGAAAACTGACGCCAACCGAATCGAGCCACTGCACACTGCCGTTGGATTTGTCCGAAGGTCCGAAGGACTCCTCACGGAGACTCCTTACGGAGAGAAGCGGCTTCATTTGTCCGGCGTTGGCAAACGTGAGCGTTCGCTCTTGTACATCAATAATGGCGAGAAGAAACGCAACGAAATGTCCGCGCTTCGTGTGCGCGTACACGGCTTTGTTCAGCCGCGTCAGAATTTCCGCCGCCGAAGCTGATTGGTTCTCCGTAAGGAGTCCTTTGTCCGAAGGACTCCTTACGGAGGACACTTCGCTCGCAAACGCACCGCTGGTAAACACCGCGCTCATCGCGGCTTGCATTCCTTTTCCCGAAACATCAAATACACTGATGCCGAATTTTGAATCGTTCATCATGGAGGCATAGTCAAAGTGGTCGCCGCCCACCTCTTTCGCCGGAATGGAAAGTCCCGCGATGTCGAAGCCTGAAACTTTTGGATGTTCCTTCGGCATGAGCGAGACTTGTACATCGTGTGCAAGCTTGAGTTCCGTCTGCAACGATTCCTTCTCACCACGCTCACGCGAAACGACCCACGCGAGCAAATTCACTGCGGCAAGTATCAATGAGCTGCACAGGATCAGCCCCACCAACCCCTCTCCGATGCCGATGTAAATCGCACCGATGCTGATTGCGATGAGCGTGTACGCAATGACCACGAGCCGCCGCATATCAAGCGGGATGTCAGTATAGATTTCGTCGCTCCACAACAGCGAGAACACCATGGCATCCCACAATTTGATTTCGCCCCCCGCCTGCTCCATCCGACGGCGGTACGCATCTTTCTGGTGAAGCACGTAGCTCTTGATGCGGTCCCACATGATGTACACGATGCCTGTGTAGATGCAATCCTTCCCGAGACGACCCCAATCACCGCTCAATCCCTCTCCAAGCGCGCCGAGGAATTCAAGAACAATCAGAATCTTGATAATGGTAACAAGGAACCGGCGAATCTTGATCGGATTGATACCGGAAGGCTCGTTGATGCGCTTTGGAATGGATTTGTAGCCGCCGTTGGAGAACGTGGTCTTCACCGAGGCCGCGGCGTCCTTCAGTGTCGAGGTGATCTCGTCCGCTTCTTTGCGGACGCGAGTGGAAATGTCGTTGATGGTGTCGCGTACCATTATTGAGAGTCCGTGGAGTGTTGCTCTGTTGTACGGACAAATCCTTCGCACGTTACAACGGGGAGGCGCGGATATTTTGGAAATGACGGGTTTGTTTTGGAAAGTTGGCAGAGAAAAAACGTGCTGTCCTTCGCAGATTGGATACGCTCCGCGTGAGAACATGTTGCACAGAGACCGACTTTATCGGATAAACTCAACGCCTGTATGCTTCCTCGTGGACCTTGATGGAAAAGAATACGACACCACGAACTTCACCCGAAAACCTCTTTGTGGGTCAGCACTCTCCCTTTCTTGGCGTCATGCAAGCCCCGCTTAATCGAGCGCATGAATTCTTTGTCGGACTCAATTTGCAGTGTCTCCATCAAACCAAGGAAATCATCAATCTTGATGACAACAGCTTCTGGCTTTTTCGTGTCGGAGTAGAGATACTTCAGTTCGCGAAAAGGATAGAGTTTGCGAGCGTTATCGAGCAGTTCACTCATGGGCACACCTTTCTTCTTAAGAATTCTACTTCAATGTACATCGAAGGCAGTTAGCTTGCAACAATCATGAACCCAACTATGCCTTCGGCGCAGCCTGCCACAGCGCGAGCCTGCAGCCATCTGGCGTTTCGAACTCTGCGTCCCAGCCCATCCCTTTCACTTCCGTTTTCTTCACGACAACTTTTCCTTTTGCCTTCTTGATTGCTTTCAGTGTCGCGTCAATGTCTTCCACTTCGATGTACGGAAGAACTTGTCCGCGTTTCGGCATTTTCTTCACAAGCTCAAGTCCGCCGTTCGGATGTTCGCCCGTGTGCAAGAGCGTGTACTTTATTTCGGGATGGTCGGTGAATGTCCAGCCGAAGATAGTGGCGAAAAATTCCTTTGCTTTCTTGATGTTGGTTGTTGGAATTTGTATGTGACCGAAACGAGACATGGGGGTTCTCCTGTTGGTTTGGTTTCTTTGAGTGGATGAATGTTCTGCTCGAAGTAGCGGACGAGTTGTTCGATGCGGGATTTGGCGGAGAGGCGGTCGCTCTGCATGTGCCTAGTCAACAAAAACTATTTGTATGCTTCACCATGAACATCTATCGTAATGAAAACAACCGCCTTACCGCCAAACTCTTTGCACAAATCATTCACTTCTTGAGAACCACTAACTTTCGCTTCCTCGCAAATCGCAAAGATGATTCGGAGGTTTTGCGTAAGTCGAGCGCTCCTCAAACCTTTGAGTTGATGTCGGAGCGGTTCACTCTTACAATTTCGATACGGATCCTCGAGAAGCAGGATTACTTTTCGTTTGATGTGCTTCGACATGCTTCGATACTTCTCTGCCTGCTTTCGGAACTCTATCGTATACGCGTAGGCGTGGGTCACCGAAAAACCTCGTCATGACTGTAAATGAGTCGCCGCTCCTTGATGTCTCGCAATCCGCGCTTGATAGACCGCATAAGGCGCTTGTTACTCGTAATGCTGAGTGTCTCCATCAATCCCAAAAAATCCTCAACATCCATTTGCACTGCCACGGGCTTCTTGCGATCGGAATACAAATACTTCAATTCGCGAAACGGATAGAGTTTGCGAGCCTCATTCAGCATTGCTGTCATTGTTCTTTCCTTTATGAATATGCGTTGATCTTGTTGGTCTCAAAGTACGCCAAAGCTCATTCTAATTCAATGTTCATTTCATCATCGGCACATTCACACTAAACTTCTTCGCATTTTCAATCGCGCGTTCATACCCAGCATCCGCATGACGAACAATGCCCATGCCTGGGTCGTAGGTGAGCACGCGTTGCAATCTCGCCTCGGCGTCTTTCGTTCCATCGGCAACGACGACCATACCCGCGTGAATTGAAAGTCCCATCCCGACTCCGCCGCCGTGATGCACACTCACCCAGCTCGCGCCGCCGATCGCGTTGAGCAACGCGTTGAGTATCGGCCAATCGGCAATTGCGTCGCTGCCATCTTTCATTTTTTCCGTCTCGCGATTCGGCGACGCAACCGAGCCGCAATCGAGATGATCGCGCCCGATGACGATGGGCGCTTTCACTTCACCGCGTGCAACAAGGTCGTTGAAAATTTTTCCCATCTTCGCGCGCTCGCCGTAACCGAGCCAACAGATGCGCGCAGGCAATCCTTGAAAGTGAACTTCCTTTTGCGCTTTCTCGATCCAGCGACAAAGCGGTTTGTTCTCAGGGAAAGTTTCCATCACGGCGCGGTCGGTACGATAAATGTCTTCAGGCTCGCCCGAAAGCGCCGCCCAACGGAATGGACCCTTGCCATCGCAGAAGAGGGGACGAATGTATTCGGGCACGAAGCCGGGAATGTCGAATGCATTTTTCACGCCGTTTGCCAAAGCTTCGCCGCGAATATTGTTGCCATAGTCGAATGTTATGGCGCCGCGCTTCTGCAAGCAGAGCATTGCTTCGACATGTTCGCAGATGGATTCCTGCGCAAGCTTAACGTAGTATTGCGGATCTTTCGCTCGCAATTCCAACGCCTCTTCATACGGCATGTGTGCAGGAACGTAGCCGTTCAACGTGTCGTGCGCCGAGGTTTGGTCTGTGAGAATATCAATTTGGATCTTGCGTTCGTACAATTCGCGCAACACTTCCGCCGCGTTGCCGAGAAGCGCAACCGACTTCGGCTCTTTCAATGCTTTCGACGTTTGTAATGTGAGAAGAGCTTCGTCGAGCGAATCGGTCATCTCATCAACGTAACCTGTCTTCAAACGTCTCTCGATGCGCGAGCGGTCAACTTCGATTGCGAGACACGCTGCGCCGTTCATCGTCGCGGCGAGCGGCTGCGCGCCTCCCATGCCGCCGAGTCCAGCGGTGACGAGAAGTCTTCCGGCGAGCGAGCCTCCGAAATATTTTTCCGCACACGCGGCAAATGTTTCATACGTCCCTTGCAAAATCCCCTGCGTGCCGATGTAGATCCAGCTTCCCGCCGTCATCTGACCGTACATCGTCAAGCCGAGCGCTTCGAGCCGGCGAAACTCATCCCATGTTGCCCACTTCGGGACGAGCATGGAATTGGAGATGAGTACACGCGGCGCATTGGCGTGAGTCTTGAAGATGCCAACGGGCTTGCCGGACTGAACGAGCAGCGTCTCATCATTCTCCAGACTCTTCAGGCTCTTGATGATTGCGTGATAGCATTCCCAATTACGGGCAGCCTTCCCGACTCCGCCGTACACGATCAACTCTTCCGGCTTCTCGGCAACTTCAGCATCGAGGTTGTTCATCAG
>JANNUB010000589.1:0-10544 GCA_031394795.1 Ignavibacteriota bacterium
CTCGGAGACAAAATCCGGGTTGCCAACACGCATTACTGGGTATACGACAATCCGCATAAGCTTAAACAACTTTCGGAAATCGTCCTTTACACAAATGTTACATCAATCAACGACAATATAGTGAAGGTTTCTCAGCCGGATTTCGTTATTGCACAGACGGCGGTCAATTCACAAAACCTGCGACGCTCGATCGGGAGCAGCGACTTTGAGAGTGGCAATGAGTTCAATCTTGCGCTGATGTTCTTCGCTTCGAATCCGAACAAGCCGCAATCGAGCATCAACCTCTATGCGGAATGGGATAAGTTTTCAACTATACTCGCAGAGCATAATGTGCTGCACTTCAAGCTGGCGGCTGGCTATCATAGCATCAACAATCGGTTGCTCCAGTCTCGGTTCTACTTCGGAGGATTTGGCAATCGAGCGTTGGAGAATGTCAACGTCAAACAATTTCGAAAGGTATTCAGTTTTCCGGGAATTCCTGTCTTCAGTCTCGGGTCCGACAGATTTGGGAAGCTGATGGTTGAAAATAATTTCCCACCTATTCGATTTGGCGACGTTTCGGTGGGCCAGCACTTCCTGAATCATATCGATGCATCAGTTTTCTCACAGGCAATTATCGGCAACTCTGAGAGGTGGTATGGCGTTGATGTCGGGTTCCAGGCAAACCTCGTCATCAAGCATTGGTTCAATTTGGAATCAACGCTTTCCGCCGGAGTTGCACGGGCGTGGGTTCAAGGGTTTCCTTCTGATGAGTGGTTCGTGTCGTACAAGTTGCTAAAAAATTGATAACCCATTGATGCACCTTGGGGGGAATGAGCCATGTATTTGAGATCACACATGGTTGACAAAGGACTTCAGTCTGGCTATATTTGACTGAAAATCACAGTGTTCGGGGGATGAAAAATATCAATGTGATACTGCCGCTTGCCTGGGTGGTTGCAGCGGTCGTCATATTTGGGGGATGTAGCGGGACAAAGCAACGTGACAATGCAACTGTCACCGTCGCTGTGGAAGGGGATGTTGACAGCTTCAATCCGTTGTTCACCGAAGATGTTGTTTCTGATGATATCAACTACCTCATCTTTCCCCGTTTAGTCATTCCTGAGTTCGATTCTGCAAACGGAACCCTTGAATTCTTACCATTCCTTGCCAAGTGGTGGGAGTTTTCGAGCGATCGCAGGGATCTTACGTTTCACCTGCACTCTCACATAGCTTGGCAGGATCACGTTCCTGTAACAGCTCGCGACATCCAGTTCTCATTTAATCTCTACGGGGATACTTCGGTTGCAAGCGTCCACCAAAGTGTGGTGCAGAATCTTCGACTTACAAACGATAAGCTCGATATCACAAAAAGCGTGGAGCCGCTGGACGATTCCACCGTCGTCTTTCATTTCGAGAGATCATACCCTGGACAGTTATTTGATATAGGCCTTCCAATTCTTCCCTGGCATATGTTGAACAACATCCCGCGCAAGGAACTTCGGACTCATGCAATAAACAGATCGCCTGTAACGTCAGGACCATTTGCACTCGCTCGGTGGATACCGATGCAGGAAGTGCTGTTAATACCGAGTCAGAATAAACTCAAAGATTTTTCCCCAAAACTCTCTCAACTGGTGTTCAAGATTCTTCCGGAGTATCGAACTCGCATCGCACAATTGCGGTCGGGCGAAGTGGACATTGTTGCGGGACTGCGAATTGAAGACGCAGATTCGTCTGCGCGGAATCGCAATCTTGAAATCGTGTCGACTGTCGGACGTGATTATGATTTCCTAGGCTGGAATAACATTGACCCGGACGCGTATGCGAAGTCTGACGGAAAACTCATTGAGCCACACAGATTGTTTGGATCTGCAAACATTCGCCGTGCATTGACGATGGCAATCAATCGTGAAGAGATTGTGAACGCCTATTTGGGAAAGCACGGACAACAAGCTGTCGGCGGCGTGTCCCCGTTGTTCAAATGGGCATACAACGATACGTTGAAGCCTTTGCCGTTCAACAAATCCGAGGCTTCAGCATTGATGGAGCAGGAAGGATGGAGAGACTCCGATGGTGACGGCATTCGTGACAAGAATGGGGTGGCGTTTTCCTTCACATTGAAACTGGCTTCGGGAAACCAACTTCGAGATGTGATTGCAGCCGCCATCCAACATCAGCTGAAAGACATAAAGATAGAAATGAAGATTGAGCAAGTCGAGAGTGGAACGTTCTGGAATGACTTAATGCAACGAAAGTATGATGCATGGTTTGCCGGCTTCCGTGTTCCCCTGCAAATGCAACTCGACGATTTCTGGGGTTCGGATTTGAAGAAATCTCCGTTTAATCTTGCCGGCTTCAAGAACCAACGTGTGGATGAGATTCTTTCAGAGGTGAAGAACCTTTCCAAAGAGTCTGACGGGGGGAATCTCTGGAAGGAATTTCAAGTTATTGTGCACAGCGAACAACCCTACACATTCCTCTTTTGGCAAAACAACATCGTAGGCATCAATAAGCGTGTAAAGGGGACTCACATCGGCATTCTCGGTCCAACGCACAGAGCTTGGGAGTGGCACGTTGGTGAAACTGCCGCGCAATAGTTGGCCATGAGTCGCTCATCTAACCATAGTGGTTTCAATACTTAAGTACGCAACACGTCGAATAGTAGAGGCCATTCCCCTCATCGTTGGGCTGGTCACTCTCGTATTTTTTCTTTCGCGGCTGTTGCCCGGTGATGTGACTGACGTCTTTATTTCCCCGACGATACCGCAATCAGCCAAGGAACATTTACGACTGCAGCTTGGTCTGGACAAACCTCTCCTCGAGCAATACGTCGCGTGGTTTCGGTCGGTGCTCTCTGGTGACCTCGGGCTTTCGTTTACGCGCAACGCTCCCGTCCTCGAAGTGATCGGGTATGTTTTTCCGAACACGCTTATGCTTGGCGTTGCCGCGATATTCATAGAAATAGTCCTAGGAATTCTCTTCGTTCTTCCCACCTTTCTGTACGAGGGGAAGTGGATCGAAAAAGTGTTTTCAAATTTCCTGCTCGTCTCATGCACACTACCGTCGTTCTGGATCGGCATCATGCTGCTTATCGTGTTTTCATACGGACTGGGCATGTTTCCCTCCTCGCAGATGTATTCTTCGGGACAATCTGGTTCGTTTGCCGATATGCTGCGCCATATTGTGTTGCCGGCATTGACCGCTGCAATTCCTGCCGCAGCCGGATTTGCGCGTTATCTGCGTACCAGTCTTTCATCGGTTATGGCGCAAGAGTACGTCCTCGCGGCGAATAGCATGGGGTTGTCCCGTTCGAGAGTCTTTCGGTCTTACATTTTGCCCAACGCACTGAGTCCGATAGTATCGTTGCTTGGTATTGAACTTGGTGTATTGCTCACCGGTGTACTTGTTACGGAAACACTCTTCTCATGGCCCGGCATGGGGCAATTAACAATCGGTGCAATCTTTGCGCGCGACTATCCATTGATTCTTGGTTGCACGTTGGTTTCCGGTGTTGTTGTCATCGCCGGCAATTTGGTTTCGGATGTGGTGAACGCGATAATTGATCCTCGCATTCGTTCAACAATGTAAACGATGAAACCCCAAAGGATTGTAACACAATTATTTCTTTTCTGTTACGCACTTCTCTCATGGTACAGGTACGATGAGATCAGGGCAAGCGTTGTGTCGTTTTGCTCGTGCTGCATACTGACGCTAACGGAGTCCGTATCTCCTGCGAGATATTGGAGAAGCGATTTGTTCGAGTTCTGGATTGCAGGAATTGTTTGGCTCCTTGGAGGCGCATTATTGTTATGGAACTTGTTTCGCCGAAGGAAAAATCGTTCGAGCGCAAAGATTATCTATCAATCGGCTGCCCATATTCTGTTGGCGTCGCTTGCCGTTGTTGCCTTGACTGCGCCGTTCATTGCTCCGGTTGGACCCAACATTCAAGGCTCTCTTGCAACAACGAGATTATTGTCGCCATTGTCGAAGGCAACTATTGTTGAAGCGATAGACATTGACACATCGCTTTGCCATTACAATCGTGTGGTAAGAGCCTCAATGAGAGCTAATCAATACTTGGTGGAACGCACAATCACATTTTCACGCGAGGAACATCCCGTTCCACATCAACCTTTAGCTCAAGTGACAACCGGGTCAATGTATTTTCTTTTTGGCACTGATGACAACGGTAGAGATGTCTTCAGTCGAGTCGTCTATGGTTCGCGCGTGTCGTTGGCAGTCGGGTTGATTGCGGCGTTGGCATCAGTTGTTATCGGAACGTTGGTTGGCTTTACCGCCGGATATTCAAACCGTATTGCAGATTCTCTCTTAATGCGGTTCACTGACTTTGCCCTTTCAATTCCGAGCCTGTTTCTTGTTGTGGCGATCATGGCGTTTCTCGGGAAATCCGTTTTCACCCTCATTGTGGTTCTCTCGCTTACGGGCTGGATGGGAATTGCGCGAACCGTTCGCACAGAAGTTCTCCGGCTGCGAGACAAAGAGTTTGTGCTTGCAGCAAAGCTCTTGAATCAACCGACGTATAAGATCTTGCGGGTTCATATTTTCCGTAATCTCAAATCTCTCCTTGTTGTGGCGGCGACATTGCAGTTCAGCAGCGCCGTTCTCGCGGAAGCATCGTTGAGCTTTCTTGGTTTAGGCATCCAGCCGCCGACGGCGAGTTGGGGCAACATGATGGGGCAGTCGCTCAATTACCTGCACACCGGTTGGTGGTTAGGATTCTTCCCCGGCGCATTGCTTGCGCTCGTCCTTATCGCGTCTCACTACGCAGTAGAAGGGAAAGCAACGGCTGCACGATGATCAACTATCGATATTCCATACTCGAAAAGATTGGCGAAGGAGGAAGCGGCGAGGTGTTCCTGGCGGAAGATACACGCCAGGCGAATCAGCAAGTTGCGATAAAGATTCTCCACCCGTTTGAAAAGTCAGGAACAGAAGCGAACGAAGCCTTCCACAATGAAGTGTCGGCACTCGTAAACCTCTCCCACCCGAATCTCGTGCGCATTTTTGATTTTGGCACGATTCGTCACGCTGAAGAGCCCTCGCTTCAACAACGACGGTACTTTACAATGGAAGTTATTCGCGGGGCAGACGCGCTTGCGTGGGTATCTTCCATTAGGAAATTGGAAGACACAGATGCAAAGCTTGAGATGCTTCTGCTTCAGGCACTCAGTGTCCTCTCCTACGTACATCACGAAGGGGTGATTCACTTCGACATCAAGCCTGAGAATTTTATTCTCGTCGGGGAAAGAGAAGCAACGTCAACGCCACTGCTGAAACTGACGGACTTCGGTTTCAGCAAGAAGACAGACGACTCACTGGATATTCCGATTCGCGGTACACTGGAATACACCGCCCCTGAACTCTTAAGAGGTGAATCATACGATCATCGCATAGATCTGTATTCGCTGGGGGCAACATTCTATCACTTGCTTGAAGGTCACTGTCCGTTTGAAGCCAAGGAACCCGTCGAGTTAGCCAAGCGTGTGCTTGCGGATGAAGTGACATTTTTGGAACGAGCGGGAAGCAGCAATATCCGCCTGCGTGAAGTGATTAGCCAACTCATGCAGAAAGATCCTGCGCAGCGTTCGAAATCCGCTAAGGAGGCAGCGAGTTTGCTCGTTGTCAATATGCCCCAGGGGAAAGAACTCTTCGAATCATTTTTCAGTTTTGCGAGAAAATCGAAATTTGTTGGAAGAAAGAACGAGCTACGAACGATTGAAGACGCAATTGCCTCTCTCACACGAGAAAGTGCGCAGAGTGGACAATCGGCTATTGTCGTTTCGGGTGGCGAGGGGATTGGGAAGACCGCGCTCCTCAAGGAAGCGTTGAAGTCCGCTCGCGCAAAAGAGATCTCGGTATATGAAATCGAGTCGTTGCAAACTGACGTCCCGTTTGGCGGCATTGCATCGCTGCTCGACCTCATGGCAAGTGATGTGCGGTCATTTTCGGATCGGGGCAACGAGCTGTTCGAGAAGTATGATCGCCTTATTGGCTTTGGTCGCGATGAGGGCTCTCGGTTTGAGGCGTGGGGACGGCAAAAGGAGAATATTGTTGAATTAGCATCGCGCTTTATCGGCGATTGTTCTGAAGTGTTTCCGCTCATTATTGGTGTTGACAATGCGCAGTTGTTGGATGAGTCATCACTCAGTATTTTGAAGATAACCATACGCGATGTTGCCGGTCGGCCATTGCTTCTCTTAGCTGCTGAAACCTCGGCGAAAGCGAATGTCTTTCCCTCACCCCTTATCCACGAATTGAATTTGCGTGACCTTGCAGCCGAAGAGATTTCGGAAATGAGTAGGGCAGTGCTTGGTGCTGGCAGCGTCGCAGACGCAATTGGATCGAGAATCTACGCTCTGTATGGAGGGATGCCGGGAATCATCGTCGAAGCATTGAATGCGGTGAGCGTGCTTGTGCCGAGTGATGTGTTGACAGACCCGCTTCTTGCAAAGGACTACCTGGATGACCTGGAATCGAAGCTTCCGCGAAATATCGATGACTTCCTGGTCGCCCGTTATCAGAAGCTCAGCCGTGAACGCCAATTGATTTTGAGTATGCTTTCGTGTTTTCATTTTCCGGCCAGAACGGCCATTCTTTTGCGGCTGCTTCCGTTTCATCCGGAGAGAAGTGCTGACCATATTCGCTTTCTGCAACTTGATGGCTTCGTCGGTACGGCAGAGAATGAGAGCGCGCTGTTCATACGGATGAAGAGGTTGAAAGATGCAGTGTATGAAACGATCAACACCGAGCGAGACGAACTTCATGTAGTTATCGTTTCAATGTTGGAACAGGATGCAAGCATCAAGGAATTTACGCAGTTGCAGGAGGCAGCCTTTCAGTTTTCAAAATGCAGGGCATACGGAAAAGCCTGCACGTATTACGAGAAGGCAGCCGATGAAGGAGTGAAGCTCTTCGCTCTGCAACGCGCATTGCAGTTGTATCGAGATGCACTTGATGCCGCAAAGTTGAGTTGTCAGGCAGAACGAACGTGTCAGTTGGAGGTAAAATATGCTTCTGTACTCTTTCGTTCCGGTTCGTATCGGGAGGCAATTGAACTCGGCAGAGCATTGATCAAACGACAGCCACTCAGCAATGTAGAAAAGATTTCATTGTTCCGAGTGATAGGGTTGTCATCCTCGCGTCTCGGGGAAAACGAGCAGGCGCAAGAATATATCAATCTTGTCCTCCAATTCTCAACGAATGAAATCGAGAGGCTTGAACTTCGGCAGGAATTAGTCGGGCTGCAAATAGCTGCCGGACACTTCAAGGATGCGGAAAAAGAAAGCGTAGAACAGCTCGCATACGCGACGGAAATAAAGAATGAGCGCCTTGCGGGAGCAATCTATACGGACCTTGGGATGGCTACATTTTTCCAGGATCAATTTGACAAAGCTGCGGAATGTTTTACCAGCGCAATGAAGATGTACGAATGCCTTGATGAGAAAACGCAGGTGATAAATTCGATGATTAACATTGGGAATGCGCTAGGCGCGAAAGGCGATTTTGCACAGGCAATCGCATATTGGGAAAAGGCTCTCGCCTCAAGTCAGGATTATGGTACACTCAATCAACAGGCACTCATTCAAAATAATCTCGGTATAGCGCACTATAACCTCAAGAGATATGATAAAGCGAAGCACCTCTACAATGATGCACGGCTGAAATACGAACGAATTGATTCAAAGCTGGGACTTGCGCACGCACTCATTAACCTTGGCGAAGTCCTCTTTGCGGAAGGAGAGTACGAAGCAGCGTTGAACCGTTGGAGAGAGGCAAAAGAGTTGTACCTGTTGATAGATAATACGTTTGCCCTCTCGGAATCCTGTTTGCACATTGCAAATGTTCTCTCTCGCCTCGGCGACGCGAGCGGAATGGAAGAACAGCTGAATGAGGCAGTGAAACTCATTGAGAAGAACGGCCTCAATACTTTTCGAGGCAAATACCATTTCTTGCGAGGAGTCTGTCATCTGCAGGAGGGCGAATTCAAGCTTGCGGAAACATCTCTTGAGACTTCTCGCGCGTTCTATACTGCTGACAATGCGAGTGAATTTTTGTGGCTCGCAACTGTGCGGCTTGCAGATTGTTTTGTTCAGCAAGAGAGATATGCTGAAGCTGTCGCTGCAGTCATGGAGGTGCTAAATGATACTGAAGCGATGAAGCTTCCTCATATTATCGGTGAAGCCTATTATTTCATTGGCACCATTGCCACAGCGAAGCCGCAAGTCGTGAGTGAAAAGGCAATCGTGTACTTCAAGCATGGCATCGAGGCGGTAGCGAAAGAGCCTGTGAGTGAAACCACATGGAAACTTGCATTCGCTTTGGCGCGGGAATATTATGAACGCGGACAGCATGATCGGGCAAAAGAATATTTGGTCAAGACAAAGCTCATCCTGCAGTTTTTTCTTTCTCATTTTTCGTCTGCTGAGCTTAAGAGGCAATATCTTGAAGTAGATCAAAAGGAACGAGTCTTCGCAACGATTGAAGCAATTATCAAGACCAAAGGTTAACAGACTGTGGTGAAGAAGAACGAACGCTTTAACATACTGTTATGTGGCAAGAAGGAGATGATGGCAGATGTCCGCCGCCTCATCACTCCGTCGGATGAGGTGCATCTGCAATTCGCATCTTCTCCGTCGTTTCTTGTCGGACGCGCACTCTTCAACGTTCCGAGGCTTGTACTCATTGATGTCACGCGGGACAATATGCTCCTCCGTTCATCGCTGAAAGAGTTTTGTTCAGAGATTTCTGATATTCCAATCATTGCGCTGGCACAGGAACCTGATCACGGTTTTGCTGTTGAATTGGTCAAGCTTGGCGTTTCGGCGTACTTCGTTTTCCCGGACGAACATCGGAAAATTCGAGATCAGCTGTCGCTGTTGTACAATGATTGGCAGGCGAGGAAGCAGAAAGAACGCTTCGTTGAGATTCAGCAGGAAGCCTATGATTTTCGCTCGATCATAGGAACCTCGGCTTCGCTGAAGCAGACCATTGAGCGTGCGCAGAAAGTTATTAAGAATAATGCAAGAACTGTTTTAATAACAGGTGAAACGGGTACCGGCAAGGAATTATTTGCGCGTGCAATACATTACAACAGCGCAAACCGCAACAGCCCGTTCGTTGATATCGCCTGCACGACGCTTTCGGAGACTTTGCTCGAATCGGAGTTGTTCGGGTACGAGAAAGGCGCCTTTACCGATGCGAAAGAACGTAAGATAGGACTATTCGAATTAGCCGGCGATGGTACAATATTCCTCGATGAAATCGGCGACCTATTTTCGACGACGCAGTCGAAATTGCTCAAAGTGATCGAAGATCGTACAATGCGTCGGGTGGGCGGAATCAGGGATGTGCCGGTGCGGGCGCGTGTTATTGCGGCGACGAGTGTTGACCTTGAAGCAAGGATAAAATCAGGCGGGTTTCGAAAAGATTTGTACCATCGCCTGAAGATTCTTCCGCTGGAGTTGCCCAGCCTTGCAGAGCGCATCGAGGACATACCTCTTCTTGTCGAAGGGTTTCTGAAAACTTTCAATCAAACGTATAATAAAAAAATCAAGGGCATCGCCCCGAGAGCAATGCAAATGCTGATGGAACATCCATGGGAAGGAAACGTGCGTGAATTGAAACACACGATTGAGCGCGCAGTTCTCTTGGAAGAGGATGACCGGATTACGGAGGATGATTTCGAATTTGAATCTCGTCGGGTGCGACAGACGAAGAAGAAGGCAATCCCGGACTCGACGGAAGCGTTGCCGCTGAACTCAGTTGACGCATTCATGCTCGTTGTTCCAATCGAACAGGCGTCTGCCAATGAAGTGCAACGTATGCTCGCCCGGAAAGTGCTCGAACGTGTCGGTAACAACAAACTGAAAGCCGCAAAGATCCTCAAAATATCACGGCCTCGCCTCGACCGTATTCTGCGGAGCGAAAAAAAAGAAAAATAATTCTCGCTTCCTCGATACTCTCCCGCCTCTCCCTGCTTTGTTCTCACGTCTCGTGTGTGCACATCGACACTTGCATGCCTGTGTTATTCCACCAGAATCGCCGCTTCAAGTTCGTGCTTGGACGAATGTAGAAACGCACGTGAAGTTTCTTCTTCCTCCCTCAACATTTCGCAATAACAGTAGTTCAGTTACTAATTATTTCAAAGCGCTTTCTACAATTCACCTGCTCGTTGACACAGCGGCACACAAGTTGAAAGTAAAAGAACCATCTGGGAAATAGCACCACAGCAACCTCTCCCAAAGGCTTCTCAGAGAAAAATGAAATTTCTAATAGCTGTAGCCAACAAATCGAAACACAACAAGGAGCCAACTCATGCGATTGTTCTCGTTGCCGGCGTTCTTTCTCGCAATCGTAATCGTCGGAACTGTTCTTATCAGCAAGTAATTGACAAACCACAAACTCACAATTCACACACACATTTTAGGATAGGCCATGAAAAGCAAATTAACCGCGATGTTTCTCACACTTCTTATGACGGCTCTTGTTATCGGCTGCTCGCAGCAGAGCAATCCAGTCGAGACCACGAAGGTATCAACCAC
>JANNUB010000030.1:0-6019 GCA_031394795.1 Ignavibacteriota bacterium
TGTCCGAAGGACTCCCTTGGAGGAGAATCGCTCTACGAGTTCGAAATCACGTATGTCAAAAAAACTCGCAAGCGATATAGTTGAACTTCTGAGTCGAGCAGAAGCAGACTCGCCGCCGAAGAATGTTCCGATGCAGAAGCCCGCGCCGCGTCCGATTGCGCAAACGGTTCCCGCTCCGCCGCCGCAACGGCGCGATGTGTATGGCGGAAACCTCAAGCCGAAAGTTCAGAAGCAAGAACGCGAATACATTGTTCCGCAGACAAACAAGAAAGTCGTCGCGCCGAAGAAGCGGCGCTCCACTTTCAATATTATTCGATGGCTGTTCATTGCCGCGATTGCACTCGTGTTGTACATCAGCAACATTTTGACAGTGCGACAACTCGCAGTCGAAGTCTATCAGCTGCAATCGCAGTATGACAGGATTCAAAACGCCAACAGCCTTCTGCAGGCAGAGGTCAATCGCAAATCCGGGTGGGAGCGGATCGGCAACGCGGCAAAGCAGCAGGGGTTGGTGCATGCAACGCAGAAGCCACAAGTGCTCGATGTTGATGAAGATAAGTTGGATGAGTTTAAAGAGAAGTGAGTCGTAGACTGAGAACGCGAAGGGCGCAGAGAAAATATCTTTGGTTATACGAAGAAAGACGTGCGATAAGGAGTGAATTCAAAATTGTTTAACCGCAAAAAAAATATCGCCTACGCAACGCAACAACCGAATCCTGCGAAGGAATCGTTCAGCCGGGTTTTGTGGCTGAAGATCGGGCTGCTGTTGTTCTTCGGCGTTATCGCGGCGCGGCTTGTATGGATTCAAGTGATTCAGTCGCACAAGTACAAAGAGATTGCGAAGCGGCAGTATGAAGTCAATGTGCCGCTACTCGCAGAGCGTGGAAAGATCTACGACCGCAACGGGAAGATTCTCGTCTCGAGCACGATGGCGGTGTCGTACGCGGCGGACCCAAAGGTGTTGGGCGCCAACGCGGAGAAAGTTGCGGAGCGGTTCGCGCTTGTGTTTGGGAAATCGCGGGAAAGCTATCTTGCGAAGCTGCGAAAAAAAGCTTCGCGCTTCGTGTGGCTTGAACGGCGCGCAAGTCCGCAAACGGCAGCGCGCATCAGTGCGAAAGATTTCGACGGGCTGATTCCGACAGACGAGCCGAAGCGCATCTATCATTACGACCACGTTGCAGGACAAACGCTCGGATTCACTGATGTTGACAACAACGGCTTGAGCGGCGTTGAGCTGGAGTTCGACAAAGAGCTGAAGGGGCGCGACGGTTACATCATCATGCAGCGCGACGGTCTCGGTCGCAAGCGCCCGGTGGTGGATTACCCGCGCGTCGAGCCGGTGAACGGAGACAACATCGTGCTGACGATTGACCTCGACATGCAGTCGGTGGCGGAAGAAGAACTGCGCAAAGGCGTCGAGCGGAACAATGCGACGGGCGGCTTAGTGGTAATGATGGAGCCGACAACCGGGGAAGTGCTTACCATGGCAAACTATCCGAACATGGATCCCAACCAGTATCGAAGCGCCGATCCATCGGCGACGAAAAACCGGATCATCACGGACATGTTCGAACCCGGTTCGGTATTTAAGATCGTGACCGTGTCTGCGGCGCTTGAGCATGACGTCATCGCGCCGCACCAAAAGTTTTTCGCGGAGCGAGGCAAGTACAAACCGAAAGGGCGTCCCACTCCGATCACCGACGTCCACGAATACGGCACGATTACGTTCCGTGAAGGGATGGAGCTTTCGAGCAACATTGCGATGGCAAAGGCATCCGACATCATCGGCGCCGAGAAGCTCTACACAATGGCGCGCGCATTTGGCTTCGGCATGAAAACGGACTTCGAGCTGCCTGGCGAAGTCAGCGGGCAATTGAAGAAGCCGCTCGAGTGGTCGCGGACGACGTTGAACACAATGGCGTACGGGTACGAGGTTGGCGTGACACCGCTCCAAATCGCAGCTGCGTACGCCGCAGTGGCAAACGGCGGCACGCTCATGAAGCCGTACATCGTGAAGCAGATCTTGAATGAACACAATGAAGTAACCGAGGAGACGTCGCCCCGGACGATTCGCAGGGTTGTCTCGAAATCTACGGCAGATACCGTGCGGGACTTCTTACGCGGGGTTGTCGAGCGCGGAAGCGGCGTGCCGGCGAAGAGCGCGAGCGTTCTGCTTGCAGGCAAAACCGGAACCTCGCGCAAAATCGTTGACGGGAAATATTCCACGTCCAGTTACACGGCGTCATTTGTTGGAATCTTTCCGGCGGACGATCCGCAAGTCGTCTGCCTGGTGATGCTCGATAATCCGAAGGCGCTCGGCTACTACGGCGGCTACACCAGCGCGCCGATCGTGAAGAACATCGCGGAGAAAGTTTTCGCGACGTCGCGTAGCATCGTGCAGCAACCCTCGACGCCGAGAGTTGGAAAGGAATTGCTCGCGACGCCGGATGTGCGAAGTGTTGCGCTGGAATCTGCAACGAACACACTTGAAGCGCTCGGCTTCGATGTTGAGACAAGCGGTGAAGGAATGATCGTCGTAAAGCAATCGCCTGCCCCCGGGGCGAAACTGGCCCGCGGAGAAACGGTACGACTTGCAACCGGGGGGATTGCAACTACTGTGGCGGGCGGTTACACGATCGTGCCGGACCTGCGCGGACTTTCGCTGCGACGGGCGCTGAACCGTCTCACGGTCGCGCGCCTCGATGTTGTCGTGAATGGCTCGGGCGTCGTCGCGTCGCAGTCCATCAAGGCCGGCGAGCAAGTGAAAGCGGGAACGCGTATTTCCGTCATGTGTGAAGCGAAACGGATTGCCGTGATGACGTCGTTATGACGCTCTCGAGAATTCTGGACGGTGTTTCCGTCGCAAAAATGTTTCAGACGATGTATGGGAGAATGGTGGTGACGCACGAGGTAGAAGTCCGCGGAATTCAATATGACTCGCGCAAAGTGCGCCGCGAGGAAATGTTCGTTGCGATGCGCGGAGGGGCGAGTGACGGGCACGCGTTCATTGAGAGGGCGGTGGCGAACGGAGCGAATGTTGTTGTGATGGAAGATGATGATGCTTGCCCCGATGCATTCTTTATGCATGCGGGAGTTGTGAAAATCGTCGTCGCGGACGCGCGCAAGGCTCTGGCGATAATGTCGGCTAATTTTTTTGGGCGCCCGTCGGAGAGGCTGCTCTTGATCGGCGTGACTGGGACAAACGGAAAAACGTCAACCTCGTTTCTCATCAAGTCGATCCTCGAAGCGGCCGGCAGGAAGGTTGGCCTCATCGGAACGATCGAGTACAGAATCGGTGACGAAGTGATTCCTGCAACACATACGACGCCTGAATCGCTGGAGTTGAACGAGTTGCTCGCGAGGATGGTGAGCAAAGGATGCACCGCTGCGGTGATGGAAGTGTCGTCGCACGCGCTCGCGCAGCATCGCGTGCACGGGCTGAAGTTTGCGGCGGCGGCGTTCACGAATCTCACGCAGGACCATCTCGACTATCATCACACGATGGATGAATATTATCGCGCGAAGAAAATGCTGTTCGATGGATTGAGTGCAAACACATCTGCAGCGACGAACGCGGACGACGAGTATGGGGTGAGAATTATTTCTGACACAAAGGCGAGGACGCTCTCCTACGGAATCGGCCGCGGCGACGTTGCAGCGAGCAATGTCAGCCTCACGATGGCAAAGACGAGTTTTACCGTCAATTATAGAAATACACGGTACATCGTTGATTCTACGCTCATTGGTCGCTTCAATGTGCAGAACATTCTCGCTGCGTTCACAACGGCTGTCGGTTTAAGAATTCGTGACCAACACATCGTAGCGGGCGTTGCAAATCTTCAGTCGGTGCGCGGACGGTTCGAGCAAATCGCTTCACCCAACGGATGGATTGCGATTATAGACTACGCGCACACGCACGACGGAATGGAAAACTGTTTGCGCGCGATTCACGAATCATTTCCGAAGGTCAACGACTCGACTCGTCGAGAGCTGCGCGGTCGCATCATCTGCGTTTTCGGCGCAGGCGGCAACCGCGACAAAACGAAGCGACCGAAGATGGGGCGCGTCGCAGCCGACCTGAGCGACGTCATCGTCCTCACGTCTGACAATCCGCGTTTTGAGGATGCGGCAGATATCGTGAGGGACATACAAACCGGAATACCGCCGAGCGCGACGGTCCACGTCGAGATTGACAGACGAAACGCGATCCGGCTCGCGCTCGGCATGGCGGCGCCCGGCGACGTCGTCTTGATTGCTGGAAAAGGCCACGAGGAGTATCAGGTCTGTGGAGATACGAAAGTTCACCTCGATGATCGCGAAGAGGTAGAGAATTTTATCCAGAACACTGCATGAAACTTCTCCCCGAAGAACTGATACACATCCCGCACATCGAGTTTCGCAATGTCGAGAAGCTGAGGGGTCTACGACCCGTAGGGAAAGAAATTGTCGGAGTCTCGACCGACTCGCGAGCGGTGAAGGAGGGGGAAGTCTTTTTCGCGTTGCGCGGCGAGAATTTCAACGGACACAAATTTCTCGCGGAGGTTTTCGAGAAGGACGCAGTCGCCGCAGTTGTTGAAGAGAACACCGATGTTGCCGCCGTTGCGACGATGCCGTTGTTGGTTGTGAAAGACACGACGCGCGCGCTCGGTGAACTTGCGCGTTACTATAGAAGAAAGTTTTCCATTCCCGTCATCGCCGTAGGCGGGAGCAACGGCAAGACGACGACGAAGGAGATGATCGCGAAAGTGCTCGGCGCGAAGCACCGCGTACTGAGCACGGAGGGAAATCTCAACAATCACATCGGCGTGCCGCAAACGCTTTTCAGGCTGGAGAAAAAACATGACGTCGCGGTTGTCGAGATCGGCACGAATCATCCGGGTGAGATACAATACCTCTGCGACATACTCGAGCCGACCCACGGATTGATTACAAATATCGGGCGGGAACATCTTGAGTTCTTCACGAATCTCGCCGGGGTTGCGAAAGAAGAAGCAGCGCTTTTCACGAAGCTGCACAAGAAGAAGGGTTCGATTGCGTTTGTCAATGCTGACGACAAGCATCTCGTAGCAAAATCGAAGAAGCTGAAAACAAAAGTCGTGTACAGCTTCAGGATGAAGAAGGCGTCAGTGTTCGGAGAACTGCTCGAGACGAACGCGGCGGGTTGCGCACGATTCAGTTTTTCCGCGAAGAGTGCAAAGCGCGCCGTGACGGTTCAGTTGGCGGTTCCGGGAGAGCATAATGCAGCGAATGCACTTTCTGCTGCGGCTGTTGGATTGACGTTTCAGGTTCCGGCGCAGAAGATAAAATCAGCGTTGGAGAAGTTTCAACCGGCGAGCAAGCGTATGGAAGTCCTCGACATCAAAGGCGTCACTGTGTACAACGACACGTACAACGCAAATCCCGATTCAACGATTGCCGGGTTAAAAACACTTGCATCGGCAATCGTTTCGGGAAAGAAGATTGCCGTACTCGCAGATATGAAGGAGTTGGGGTCAACATCCATTGATGAACATAGGCGCGTCGGCAAAGAAGCCTCGAAACTTCCGATCGAGTATTTGCTCACGTTCGGCGAGCATGCGAGAAGCATTCACGATGCGTCGTCCATCAAGGACAAAATTCATTACGAGCAAAAAAATATGCTGGCGGAATATCTTGCGGAACTCGTTTCGCCCGGCGACGCGGTGCTCGTGAAAGGCTCGCGCGGGATGAGAATGGAAGACGTCGTCGTCTTTTTGCAAGAGAGATCGAAAACGAGCGAGAGTTCTTAAACCACAGATTGCACAGATTACACAGATTGTTTTTGAAGGAGAAAAACAATGTTCACTTACCTTAAAGAAAATCATCCGTGAAATCTGTGGTTCAGAAAAAGCAGAGTTGGAACTTGTTATTTGAGTTTTGGGATTTGTGTTAACGTATCTCTTTGATATGCTGGAGAAGATGTATCAGCCGCCGGGGTTCGGCGTGGTGCGGTACATAACGTTTCGCGCCGCGGCGGCGGCAATCACCGCGCTCTTGATTG
>JANNUB010000046.1:0-1670 GCA_031394795.1 Ignavibacteriota bacterium
ACTCTTGCTCTTTGCTCTGCGGCTCAGGTGACATGCGCCACGATGTATAACTCCCAAAGTTCGCATGTTGCAAAACAAAAATAGTGTCGATATGAGAAGGAAGGTTGATTCGCCATTAACGATTTCGTATCTTTAGCCAAAGAGAAAAAGTTTCATAACGGGCAAGGGTGTGATGAACAATCATGTAAGCGTTGCGGAAATCGTAGACATCGTTCGGAGGCGGAAGAAGTTCTTCATTATGCCTTTTCTCGTCATCACCGTTGTTAGCGTCGTCGGTGCGTTCTTGCTGCCGAAGCGCTACGAATCGTACACGACAATCCTCCTTCAAAAAGATCAGACCCTCAACCCTCTTGTCGAGTGGGGCCGGGCAGTTTCAATTGCTATGGAGGATGGAGGCGCGCTGGGGTTCTTCAACGAGATCATTTTCAGTCGAACAACTATCCGTAGCATGCTCGACAGCATTGGTCGGATGCCCGAGGAAAATACGGCTGCCGGATGGGACGGCATGATTGATGGAACGCGAAAACGCATCGGGAGCGAGCTTCGTGGAAACGAATCGTTCAGAATAAGCTTTGCCGATAGCGATCCATTTGTTGCCCAAAGAGCTGTTACTGCGTTATGCAATCTGTTTATTCAAACGAGCCTGAGGTCGGACAAGCAGCAGGCAGAGGAGACTGTCAGGTATCTTGAAGAGAAGGTCGAAGAGCTTAAGAAGGAATTCGCGACAACGCAGAAGGATTTTGTCGGCGGAGAAATATCGCGATTGGCCAACGCTCCGTCAGAGATGACATCGCTGCAAAGCTCGTACGATGATATGCAGAAAGAAGTTACAGCACTGGAGTTGAAACTGACTCAGCAAGAGCGCGTTCTGATGCAGATCAACGAGTTCAAGGGGAACCTTGATGATCCGATCACAGTTTCGCGTCTGGCAGCACTTGATCCCGATGGCACGTTGAGCTATTCTGATACGCTTAAATCGCTTTCGGTTCGGTATAACCAATTACTTACAAGGTACACGCCGCGTTATCCGCAGGTGCAAACGATGCGGAAACAACTTTCAGACCTGCTCGACAAATTTGGTGAAGCGCTTGACGCGGAGATCCAGAATAATCGAGCGAAGCGCTCTAGTTTCGTGAATCAACGCGAGTCAACAAAGCGTGACATGTCCGTTTCGCTAACTTATAAAGAAATCAAGTCCGGGCGAACAGCAGACTACATTCGTCTCAAGGATATTCTGGATGGGGCACAACAGAAGCTGCTGCAGGCGAAGGCGCAGAAAGAGCTTGTCGATCGAGGAGCGAGCAAATACGTCATTCTCGACCCACCTCAGGTTCCCTCCGAACCGACAAAACCAAAAAAGGGGATCATCATCTCCGGGGGGAGCGCGCTCGGATTGATCGTTGGGCTCGCGGCAATGTTCATTGTGGAATTCTATGACCCCACAATTAGAAGAAAGCGGGACATCGAGGTATTCAACAAACCGATCATCGGGTATCTTCCGTAGGGTCGAAAGTCCAAGTGATTGCGCGACACATTATGAATCCAAATAGCATATCCCCTAGTTCCGAAGACGAAAGCATCGAGCCTGAGCGAACCGGCGATTCTCCTGATCAGCATGCACGCCAACAGCTTGTTCGCAAGGGAAAACTCATTCTCTACAATCGTCCAGC
>JANNUB010000052.1:0-3241 GCA_031394795.1 Ignavibacteriota bacterium
GCGCACCGCCCGCGTCAGAAAAATTATTGTTGATAAAGTTGTTGCAAAGTTTTGTATTTTAATTCAATTAAAGTTCACCAATTATAATTTCAGCCTAACCAGCAACTACTAATGACATCAGCCGGGAATAAGTTGTAAGCCGAGCGAATGGGCTTTTTTGCGTAATAAGCGCAATTGTTGTTCTTTGAATTTTTGTTGATAGAGTTCGATGCCATGTTCAACAAAGGCAAGCCCTTTGGTCATGATGCGGTAATAGATAACAGCAATTTTGCGAGCAGTGGCTTTCAGGGCATGGAGAAAGCCTTTCTTGGCTTTCATTCGTTTGTAAAAGACAGAGAGTGCAGAATGTTTGCTGGCGGCAATGGATAAAGCGGCTTCACGGAAGATTTGTCCGGCTCGGGAGTTTTTTTTGATTTTTCTTTTCTTATTGGTTTTTCCGGATTGGTGCATATTGGGAGATAGTGCTGCCCAAGAAGAGAAGTGTTTTTCAGTGATCCAGTGTTCTTGAAGATTCGTACCTGTTTCGCCGATGAGTTCAAGAAGAGTTTTATCGGTCAGTCCTGTAATTTGCGAAGGATCGTTGCCGCCGGTCATCTTCATCAGTTTGGTATGCAGATCGTCTATCTGTGGCGGGTTGTGGCGGATATTTTTGGGTGGAGTAAGATTGGTTGGTGTAGGCATATCGTCTGTGTGGTCATCCAGTAAGGCTTCAATCTGTTTATCGCATTCAGTTATTTGTTTTTGGTAGAAGTCATAGGCGCAGAGAGCTTGCTTGAGGGCGAAGATGTGTTCTGATTTATAGTTGCCCTTGAGTGAGGCGACCACACGATCGCGTTTTGTTTTCAGAATCGATTTTTCACACAGATCGGCAAGACGTTCCGGATTGCGTTCGCCCAGCACCATGGCGGTAATAATACGCATCCCGCTTACACCGTGAATTTGGGAGATGACATTCTGCACTTTGATATTCATCAATGTTAAGGCTTTATGCATGTGCTGAATGTGAGAGGATGCTATGGAAATGTGGTCGGCGCGCAAGCGAGTGTAAGTTCGTATCTGGCGTGTCATATCATCGGGAATGAAACAGTGTCGTAAGAGACCGAAAGAATGTAATTGTTGTAACCATTGGCAATCGGCAACATCGGATTTACGTCCTGGGAGATACTTGACTTGCTTTCCGTTGACTAACGTAACCGCTATGCCTGCGGCTTCGATCATATCGAAGAGAGTAATCCAGTAGACACCGGTGGCTTCTGCCAAAGGCATGGCTTCGCCACATGGCAACAGCAGTAATCTTGTGTTCTTTCAAATACGCGATGGCTACCAGGTAGTCGTCTGTAAAGGTGCCGAAGGAAGCAACTTCCTGTTCTTCGATCCCGATGAAAATAGATTCATTGCCGATATCAATACCGGCGCAGTTGGGGTTGATTTTGGATAAAGAAGACATTAGTTTACTCCTGAAAAAGTAAGAAAATAAATATTGCGCTCGTTGGGTGTAGGATAAAAGAAGTAGACTACTAAACGGGCATGTCCGAAGGATCCCTTCGGGAAGAGCACCAAATGATAATTCACAGCCAACGAAGCAAACCTCAAGCACGAGCAAAAATGCATCACGCGAGTTGGACTGCTATAGCTTGCGCAAAGGTTGATTGATGTCAATTATATGAAGATTCTTGACGAAGTCAAGATGAGAACCTCAAGCTGTTATGTAAAAAGTCAATATGTAAGTGAAAAATATTTTAAATAATTGTTATCTCCTAAAAGAGGAAACACCCAAGGCTGAAAAGAACCATTCTGTTATAAACAGTCCCCGAAGTGTTTCGAGGCTGCAAGAAGTATAATAAGGTTCAAAGAAAGGTGCGGCTGCAATCTGACGGTAATCTATAGTGCAACGGTCCCGAGGAAACCCGGGATTGATTGTTAGAGCCATCGAGCTCTTATAGACAAGCTTGAGCGAACAGTCCGCACCGTTTTATATCAATTCATTTCTGCCATCGGCGTATTATTTATTCGTAGTTATTTTAAGCAACGAGCGCATAGACGTATTCCTCCTGTTTGATCCACACGTGACGAATTCTTTTCAAGAGTTTTTTAGCGATTCGAATAATGGCATTCTGAGGGTTCATGCGCTTGGTGAGTTCCCGATATTTGAGTGTCATGGCCGGGTCTTCTCTGACGGCAGTCCAGGCAGCTTCAATCATCATGGTACGCAGGAAAGAATTTTGTCTGAAAGAGATACCGTTGGAATGCACTTTCTCATCGGAAGATTGCGTTGAAGGTACCAGTCCGACAAACGCGACAAGATGTTCATCGTTGGGGAAGCGTTTCATATTCATGATTTCCGTATAGAGATACATAGCCGTAATGAAAGCGACGCCGGGAACCCCCTGGAGTGCTTTCATGATAGGGGCAATGTCCGGGTGTAGTGCTTCTTTGCGGAGTTGTTTGAGAACATTCTTATTGTGTTCACGGATCTCTTTGAGCTGGAGAATGAGGTTCTGGAGCGTAAAATTGCCTGCAGAGGTGCTTAGGTTCAGCTTCTCAAGCCAGAGGATGAATGCATGCGACCATCGGGCACGTCCGGAGAACTGGAGAGGAATCTGTATGCCTTGGGTATAGAGAAGTCCTTTGATTCTATTTTTGGTTCGGGTTTGAGATTGAATGATACGGTAGCGAAGCCGCATGAGAGCGCGGAGTTCTTCGTGGAAGGTATCGGGAATGTATATGCCGCGCAAGGATTTGTTTTCAAGTTCTCGGGCAAGCTTTCGGGAGTCGATAGGATCGCTCTTATTTACTTTCTCTTTGTTTGTGGTAGGCACATCAGCCGGGTTGACAATGATGCAGTCGATGTTGTGCTGCCGGAATATCCGCAGCGCCCAGAATCCGCAGAATCCTGCCTCGTAGACAATATGATAGATGCCGTCTGGATACTGCTTTTGGAGATAGGCGAGCAGTTCCAGAGGCGATGGGTTCATCGAGAAGGTTTTGAGTTCCAAGCCGTCGAGACGTATGGAAACCTTCCAGTTTTTCAGGTGTGCATCAATGCCAACGAAGAAGTGAACGGTGGCAAACGAGATTGTTTGTATGGTATTCATAAAATATTTCCTTATGTTTAGTTGAACACGCTGTATAATACTCTTATCAAATGACTTTTTAAACATAACTTCTGACCGGATGAGCGTGGGTGCATTTTGCATGGCGTGTAGAGGTTTTGGTTCTTAATAATAAACTTTTCAGCATG
>JANNUB010000088.1:0-7855 GCA_031394795.1 Ignavibacteriota bacterium
CCGCAAATCGCACTCGCTCTTCACGGAATCGAACGTGCACGAACAGATTGTGGTCGAAGGAAGAATCGGCGAGCTGAAGCATGATCTGCTGCACTTCACCGACCCCAATCTTCACCACTATTTCCAGAAATTCAACCGTTATACGACTCTCGCGGCGCAGGATTTGCACAACGCGGGAAGGCGGTTTTCTCTTTCCGATATCGTCGTACGCCCTGCGTTTCAGTTTTTCAAGATGTATATTCTGAAGCGCGGGTTTCTGGATGGGGTGCAGGGATTCATCTTATGCGGCGTCTCGTCGGCGTACGTGTTTGCAAAATACGCGAAGCTCTGGGAATTGGAGAAGGGCGAATGATGTGCCGCAAACATCAGTCAGTAACTGATGTTACGAAAAGATAGAACACGGAGAACCCTGATGACGCGGATTTTGATACGGATTGTTTTTGTGGTTTTCGTTCAATCCGTATCTCTATCAGCTGAATCCGCGTCATCCGCGTTCCCATTTCTTTTCTTAGCAGTTACTCAACTTTACAAGGAGACGATACATGGACACGTCGGACCAAGGCAGCCAACTCTTTCTCCAAATGATCTTCATGTACCACGCCGCGTGCATGGAGCATTTGGGCAAGGTGAAAAGCACCATCACGGGTAAGATCGAGCGTAATCTTGCAGCAGCGCAGCAGACCATTGACCTGCTCGACATGTTGAAAGAGAAAACGAAAGGAAACCTCTCGAAAGACGAAGAGCGTTTCCTCGTCGAGCTGGGCCGGGAACTGAAGCTCAATTATGTTGATGAAGTGAACAAAGATCAAAAGCAGTCTCCGGCAGCGTCGGAAGCCAAAGAACCTGAGGCGGCAAAGGCATGAAATTCGGGATCATTGGGAATCTCGCGAAGTACGATCTGCCGAAAGTCGTCAAACAACTTGTCGAAACGTTGAACGAGTGTCGCGCAGAGTTCGTGATTGACACGGAAATCGTTGAGTTGCTCGCGGCGAAGGGAGTCCTTCTTGGTAACGTCGAGGCGCGTGACTATCACGAGTGTACGCGCGGCTTGGACATGGTGATCGCGCTTGGCGGCGACGGGACGATTCTGTCCGCTGCGCGTTCTGTCGGCACGGACAGCATTCCCATCTTCGGCGTGAATCTCGGCAAGCTGGGCTTCCTGGCCGAGTTCGCGCCCGATGAGGTAAAAGGCGCCGTAGAGGATGCGATAGCGGGAAAGTGCTTGATTGAAGAGAGGATGGTGCTGGAGGCAACAACTCCTTCGCTGCCCGGACAGACGCTTTACGCAGTGAACGATATTGTCGTTGACAAATCCCGTTCCGCGCGCGTTATTGACATTGAAACGTACATCAACGGCACGTTCGCCGTAACCTACCGCGGTGACGGTTTGATCATCTCGACTCCCACCGGCTCGACGGCGTACGCCCTGTCCAACGGCGGACCGATCGTAACTCCGACGGCGAATGTTATCGGCATAACGCCGATTGCCCCGCACACGCTGAGCGGCAGGCCGCTCGTTATTCCCGATACCGATACGATTCGCGTTGTTGCGTTTGCGACGGCGAACGAGTTGCTCATTTCCGCTGATGGACAGGAGAGCGGCATTCTCGAGCCTCCGATTGAAATCCTCATCAAGAAAGCTGGACACAAGCTCAGACTCGTCAAACGGGCTGACCGGTCGTATTACGAAGTGCTCCGCGCAAAGCTGCTGTGGGGGAAGGACGCGCGATCTCACTCCTAATACATGTAGTCCTCCAAGAGCCCCCGTTTCACCTGCCCGTCCTTTACCACCTCCAAAAACACTTCAATGTAGAACGCCGGAAACATCCATGCAAAATATTTTTCCCACCTGCGTGGAAACCAGTTTGCAAGGAGACTGATGCCGAGAACTTTGTAGATGTCGGTGAACCAGAGTTTGTGTTTTTTGATTTTGAACAAACCTGTGTTCTGAAGTGTCGAGAACGTAATCCATCCTAAGTGATGAAAGTGTTCCATGTCTCCGTACGAGAGCTGCGAGCTGTAGTGGGGAGTGATGATGCGTATGGTTGCGCCGTGCTTTGCGATGCGGTACGCCTCGTTCATCATGTGGAGCGGTCTATCCACGTGCTCGATCACGTGCGACATCTCGATGTAGTCGAACGCATTCTCCGGAAACGGATAGGGATAGTCGTTCAGATCATGAACGACGTCCACATGAGGAGCAGGTCGCTTATCGAGGCCGATGGAGCCTTCTTTTTTTGTATGCGGTCCGCAGCCGAGGTCCAATGAGGGCATGACGCTAATTCCTTCTCGCCCCTTCTGCAATCCACGTGCGAATGCCATTGATCTGATTTTGGTTGAGAGGATTTCGGCCGAGCGGCATGCGCTGTGACGATCTTCCTTCGATGCGCAGCACCAACTCGCTCGTTCCCGGCGAACCCGGAACAACCACCGGAAGCCCGCGCACACCGTAGCGCAGGTTCTCGTACGTGTCAAGCTTGAGTCTGTCCCCCGTTTCTTGTTGGCTGTGGCACCCGACGAGACCACACGTTTGATTGAACAAGGGCTGGACGTGGAGTGAATACTTTACGCTGTCGATCGGAAAAATCACGTCGGACGGACTGCAGTCCGGCCCGATGCAATCCTGATCGTCCTTGCAGCTTAGGGCAAAGCAGATGGTGAGAATTACGATGAAGAAGACGGTGTATCTCATGCACCTCAGCACTGTGGAAATCAACTGATAAAACATATTCAAACGAGTGTTAACATACAACGTTGGACACTCACAACGTCATTGATTTTCGGGGCGGATTTTTATACTTTGGTTCAACAAGAAAACGAAGTGCTGCTCACAAAAGAAGCGACAGATTCCGGGAAGCGCACTGATATTCGACTCATGGGGCTGGAGCTCAGTTGGTCTACAACTCTACAACTGTCGGCCAATCGGCCACTCTCAAAGGAAGAAATCACAAACATCGATTGACTGTCAAGAATGAAGATTATCCGACCAGCAATCCGTAAAGTATTCAACTCCTTTGGCTATGAGATTATCAAACTCGCGCAATACCATCAGTCGCCGAACGATCTCCAAAACACAGAGATAATTAACCGCACGGGGGACTACACCATGACACCGCCGGAATCTGTAGACAATCTCCTGAAGGGGGTTGAGTATGTGGTGAAGAACGACATTCCTGGCGCGATCGTAGAATGCGGCGTGTGGAGGGGTGGGTCAATGATGGCGGTTGCAATGAAATTGAGCGAGATGCACGTAGATAGGCCTATTTTTTTGTACGATACATTCACAGGAATGACAATCCCCAGTGATGACGATGTGAATGCAAACGGTCTGGCGGACACAAGAATGTTCACTACGTCCAAGGGGACGTGGTAGAAACGCTGAGAACAAAAAGACCGGACCGAATAGCCATACTCAGGCTCGATACGGATTGGTACGAAAGTACAAAGGCAGAGCTTCAGCATCTCTATCCGTTGCTTTCTCCAGGTGGGATACTGATTGTCGATGACTATGGCGCATGGCTTGGCGCAAGGAAGGCAACCGATGAGTACTTTCAGGGTAAGAAAATGCTTACGAGGTTTGCAAGTAACGGCGGAGTGATGACTATAAAGTAACGACTATAGGAGCCGTCTTTATTTGTGTTGCTCAGTCGATAACTAAAGAATGGGGCTGTAGCTCAGTTGGGAGAGCGCGTGAATGGCATTCACGAGGTCAGGGGTTCGATCCCCCTCAGCTCCACAAAAGAAGGGAACTCATCGTTCCCTTTTTCACTTTTGACATTTGACATCCGGCTGCAGTGAAACTACTTTACTCGTACCTACGACAATATTGGAAGCTCGTGCTTCTCGCGCTCGTTCTCGCCACCATCAACCAAACATTCTCCCTCCTCGACCCGCTGATCTTCCGCCATATCATTGATGAGTACGTTACGCGATTCAAGGAATTCTCGCAAGTGGATTTCTTGAAAGGCGTCGGCGCGCTGCTCCTTGCCGCGATGGGCGTTGCGTTCGTCTCCCGTGTTGCGAAGAATTTTCAGGATTACTTTATCAATGTGATCACGCAGCGACTTGGCGCGCAGATTTACTCAGAGGGACTACGGCACTCGCTGGAGCTGCCCTATCAGCGCTTTGAAGATCAGCGAAGCGGCGAGACGCTCGGCAAGCTGCAAAAGGTGCGCACGGACGTCGAAAAGCTGATTTCAGTCTCTATCAACGTGTTGTTCCAATCGCTGGTCGGCGTCATTTTTGTGATGGTGTACGCGTCGAGCGTGCATTGGCTCGTTGCCTTTGTCTATTTCTCGGCTGTCCCCTTGCTCGCGTTGCTCAGCTCGAAGCTCAGCAAGAAAATTAAAGTCGTGCAAAAGCAAATCGTCGGAGAAACGACGGCGCTCGCGGGAGCCACGACGGAATCGCTGCGCAATATTGAATTGGTAAAAAGTCTCGGACTTGCGCAGCAGGAAATCACCCGGCTCAACAACACAACGGGAAAAATACTGAAGCTGGAGCTGAAAAAAGTCCGCTACTTGCGCAGTTTGAGTTTCATTCAGGGAACGTCGGTCAACTTCCTCCGTACGACGATTCTCGGACTGATGCTGTACTTGATCTTCGACCAGCAGATTACGTTCGGGCAGTTTTTCTCGCTCTGGATCTACTCGTTCTTCATTTTTGGACCACTTCAGGAAATGGGAAACGTCATCAACATCTACCGTGAAACTGAAGTCTCGCTGAAGAATTTTGAGGAGATCCTCAGTGCTCCGAAAGAACAGAAGCCCGCATCTCCCGTCACGCTCCGGAATATCGAACGCCTGACGTTCGACAATGCGAGTTTCAAACATCTCTCCGCAACAAAGCGCGCGCTTGACGGGATATCGTTCGAGGTGAAACGCGGCGAGACGATTGCCTTTGTCGGTCCGTCAGGTTCCGGGAAAACCACGCTCGTCAAATTGCTGATCGGGTTGTATGCCCCGAATGAAGGACGGATTCTCTACAATGGTCACGCAGCCGATAGTGTAGATCTGGAGGCGCTGCGTGAGAGGATCGGATTTGTTACGCAAGATACGCAGCTGTTTTCAGGTACGATTCGGGAAAATCTCTTGTTCGTCAATCCCGCTGCATCCGACGCCGAGTGCATGGATGTCTTGCAGAAATCCGCCTGCAACAGCTTGCTGGCTCGCGCTGATAAAGGGCTTGACACGTTGATTGGGGAGGGCGGTGTGAAAGTCTCGGGAGGAGAAAAGCAGCGTCTTTCGATTGCGCGGGCATTGCTGCGCGGTCCGCATCTCCTGGTGTTTGATGAGGCGACGTCGTCGCTCGATTCGCTGACGGAAGAGGAAATTAGCACAACGATCCGCGATGTATCACTGCGTCGCGACGTCATAACGATCTTGATCGCGCATCGCCTTTCTACCGTGATGCACGCGGACAGAATTTACGTTCTCGAACGCGGCAAGATTGTCGAATCGGGGGGGCATGACGAACTGGTCGAAGCAAAAGGACTGTACTACGCAATGTGGCGTCAGCAGATTGGCGAGGGAGAGAACGGCACCGTGCGTGCCGCTATGGCGGCGATAAAGGAGTTGTCGAAAAACTGATGCCGCAATCCGCAAAGAGCTTCTGTGTGAAATAGTGCTGAGGATGTCGCCGCAGTGCGTCGCTAGAGTTCTCCTCGACGATTGTTCCTTCGTGCAACAGTGCTATTCGTTCACAAAACGTTAGGGCTACGTGAACATCATGCGTGATAAAGAGCAGAGAAAAACCGTGTTTGATTTGGAGCTGCTTCAGAAGTGCGAGAATGGTTTGTTGTGTGAGAATGTCCAGAGCGGAAGTCGGCTCGTCGAGTATACAGAGTTTCGGTTGAACAGCTATTGCCCGCGCTAACGCAACGCGTTGTCTCTGTCCGCCGCTCAGTTCGGAGGGAACGCGTGCAAGGAGATCATCTGAAAGCCCGACCGCACCGAGCAATTCTCTTGTCCCGTCCTCCGCAGTTTCGCCGAGTTTTGTTCCCGCCGCAACTCCTTCATCAATACACTCGCGAATGGTCATGATTGGATTGAGCGAAGCTCCGCTTGCCTGAAACAACATTTGAATCTGCCGAGGGATGCGCCTTCTATTTTCGACGCTGGGAGAAATGTTGATTCCCTCAAAGAGTATATCGCCGTTGGTTGGAGTTTGTAATCCGGCAATGCATCTGGCAAGTGTTGATTTTCCACTGCCGCTCCCGCCGAGAAGTCCGAGCGTCATTCCTTTCTCAAGTATAAACGTCACATTGTTCAACACAGTTTTCTTCTTCCGTGTAAAGCTCAATGATGAATGCGTGTCAACCGAGCACGATAGGTTTCTTACTTCCAGCAGGGGGCTCATGTATGACTTCCCACTTCGATTTGTAACGTGAGTTCGTTGGCGGCACGCAAAAGAAGCTGCGAGTAAGGGTGTGACGGTTCTTGAAAAAATGCGGTGCTGGAGGATAGTTCGAGTACCACACCATCGCGCATCACAGCGATGTCGTCGGCGTATTTTCGAGCGATTGCCAGATCGTGCGTTACCAGAATCATCGCCATCCCGTTTTGCAGCTGCAAAGATTTCAGCAGATCAAGAAGTTGGAAGCGAAGCGACGCATCCAGGGCGCTGGTCGGCTCATCCGCTATGAGAAGGGATGGATGCGGCAACACTGCCATCGCGATCATCACACGCTGCGCCATGCCAATGCTCAGTTGGTGAGGGTACAGCCGCATGACTTCATGAGGGCTTTCCAGACCTACTGAATGCAACGCTTCATGAACAGCGTCCTCGGAGTTTGAATCACTGTCGGACGCCAGAGCCATCTGCGTTCGGATCGAGAGTGCAGGGTTCAACGCTTGTTGCGGTTCCTGAAATACGTAGCGGATTTCTCTCCGTCGGATGTCGCGAAGGTTTTCATCGGTGCACGTCAGCAGATCAACATCATTGAAGCGCACGGTTCCATGCAACGTGTGCTTCATCGAAGGAGGAAACAATCGTGTAAGCGCGCGACAGAGCGTCGTCTTTCCACTACCGCTCTCGCCGACGAGCGCAAGAGTCTTTCCCTTCTCAAGGACGAAACTCGTCTCTCCAACGATCACTTCAGGCTCGGGCTTGTTCAGCGAGAGCACCGAGAGACGCTCGACTTCCAAAAAATGCATCGAAGCTCCAATGAAGAGTTAGCGATTGATGATATTGAAATGTTCGGTGAACTCAAAGCAGCCGACCCCGACGGTCGAGGACTCTCTACGAGACCGTAGGTCAACTCGTGGAGAGACTTCGGATACAACCGGAATCGCAAAAAAATTGAGCGTTCACGATTATTCGTGAAAAACTACGCCGTAAAGCGTAGCAAATTGCCTGAAAATCGTTAACAAGTGCTATACATCGGTGAAAATTGATTGACTCGCAAGGGTGAGTGAGTTAGTTTATATGCGAGAAAGGTCAGGACTACGCTGTGGTCTTCATTCCAATAAATCACTAATGTTCCAAATCTGGAGTCCCCCATGAGAAACACAATTGTCGCATTGTCTGCTCTCCTTGTACTGACGGGCGTCGTATCCGCAGGAGAGAACGTTGAACGCGCGGTGCGGTCACGGTCGGCAGACGCAAAAACTTTCGTTCAGAACCAGAGCGCTGTGGTATTGAACGAAGGAACTATTTCAACAGCGCAAAAATCATTCACAAAATCATCAGCGCAACTCGAAGCGCTCGGCAGCCAATACGGATTCGGTCGCAGCCAGTACGGATTTGGTCGTTCAGCTTCGCAAGTGGAAGCATTGGGCAGCCAATACGGATTCGGTCGCAGCCAGTACGGATTTGGTCGTTCAGCTTCGCAAGTGGAAGCATTGGGCAGCCAATA
>JANNUB010000090.1:0-2335 GCA_031394795.1 Ignavibacteriota bacterium
GAACAAAAAGTCGTTCGGGCGAGCAGTGGGATATTTGGCAGGCGGTTTATTCTCCTGTCGGGTCGGACGGCTATCCGAAACCGATTTGGGAGAAGCTGACGGGGAACATTGATAAAGAGGTCGCGAAGTATTGGCGCGAGAACTACGATTTGAGTTACATCCTGCGACGCGATTGGGACAAGGGGCTGGGAAAAAAATTAGAAGGGAAGATTTACATCTACTGCGGCGAGGCGGACAATTATTTTCTCAACAACGCCGTGTACTTGATTGAAGATTTCCTGAAGACGACGACAAACCCATTCTACGGCGGCGAAGTGGATTACGAGCCGCGAGCCGAACATTGTTGGAACGGCGACCACACGCGACCGAATGCTATTTCACGTTTGCGTTATCATCAAATGTTCGTGCCGCGAGCTGTCGAACGCATTTTGAAAACCGCGCCGAAGGGCGCGGACGTGACGGGTTGGCGGTATTGAGAATCAGCGGACTTGACAACTTCGCGGCATTACCAGGGTTGAAAAACAATTTTTGACATTCCGTATTGCCACGACCTTCAGGTCGTGGACCATCGGTCAGAGATTTGTTTCGGGCCCTATGAAACCGTTGTTCAAACAGATCAGCTCGGGAGATACGGTTACCCCGTCGTCGACATTCACAATCAGCGGTACGGTCGTAGCGCAACAAAGTCCGCAATAAATTCCGCGACTGCGACAGTGTGCGACTTCACGACCGCGCAATCGTAAGCATTCGGCGTTGACAACTTCACGGTGTGCCACATCTTATCGAGCCGTAACCGCTTCACTGACAACATCGTGTGTTCGTTCAGTCCTTCTTTCCTTCGCGTTGCAGCTTTCGATAAAGCATAAACGGATAAATGAAGCCGGTGTAAACCGCAGCGGGAAGCATGGTCACTCCCATTACGACGAGTTGGTTGACCTTCAGCAGTGAGAGAATGATCATCACGAGCCCCGAGCCTACAAACCACCATCCGCCGACAATGTGCGTTCGCTTCCATACCACTTCGGATGAAAGCGTCCACGGCACGCGAATGCCGAAGAACCAGTTGCGCGGCAACTTCGGCATGTAGTTTCCCATCAGCATAAAGAAGAAGCCGAGTCCAACTCCCATGAGGTCCAAACGGAGTTTCCCTTCATGTGCGGCGACGATACTCAAGATGTAAATGAACAACATCAACATCAAAACGAAATCGCGAAGCAGCAGGAGCAGATCGTACTTCGGTTGAATCGTTTTCCAAAACGGATCAATGCGCGGGATGAACGTCAGCACGCCGTAGATTGCCACGATCAGTCCGAAGATAAGCAGCACCGCTGTTTGTTTGGAGTGATATTGATTCGGCGTACCTTCGATATTGAAGTGAGTCGGAATGCGTTCTGCCAGTGTGGGATAAAACATCGCGGTAAGTACACCAAACAATGCCAGCAGGCAGAGCGGTACGATTTCCTGTTTCAAGTTCCATTTCATGAGCTTCATCTCCTTTTTGTTTTGAAGTTGATCAAAAACTCCATCGCCATCTCGAACACTGTCATGTTCAGCGAGTAGCGGATGAACTGCCCGTCGCGTTCGCCGTCAATCAAGTCGGCGCGCTTGAGGATGTCGAGATGATGGGAGAGGGTTGGTTGTGAGATTTGGATTTGTTGGAGGATTTCCGACGGCGTCATTGCCTGCTCTTTGAGCAATTGCACGATCTCCATGCGGGTTGGATCGCCGAGAGCTTTGAAGAACTTATTGAGGGACTTCATATATGTACAAATCTACATATCTACTATTACAAGTATAAGGAACTGCTCTCTGTTTGTCAAGAGGCTTCGTTTCGTCAAGGAACATTTCAATTTTTCTTCCATTGGCTAATATTCCTCACCATCTGTCTGCGTCCCGACAACAATGTTGGGATTTCGTTCGGCAATCCCGCCCCAACACTCCAAAAATCCAACAATCCATTGTCACACTGAGGCTCTTCGCTCTAAGCTCATTGCTCGACGCATGGCATGTGAATTGACATAGATTCCCTCGTGGTTAGTTGATGGAACATTTCGGTGAATGAGGCAGTCTTGGTCGGAAGATTGCCTCTTCGCTTATCCCATGAATGGCTGCGACCTCGGCAGCCGAAAAAAGGTGGAGAATCTATGCAACGATATTCCAACGCGATTCAGGCGCTTGTCTTCGCAGGCGCAGCATTCCTTGTCGTGATTGTCGGTCTACGCGGACTTGGGGACCTGAGCGCCATCGAGTCTATTCCGAGATGGCTACTTGATGAGAACACAGGACGGATATCCGTGAACATTGTGATGTTCGGGTTGGTTGCGGAGTTTGCGAT
>JANNUB010000095.1:0-2198 GCA_031394795.1 Ignavibacteriota bacterium
GGGATTTTAATGCTTTTGCTTCTTCGATGTAAGGAACAGCCAAGTAGTTCTTTTCCAGAGCGAGCGCAATGAACCCAGCCCTTGTCTTCTCGCGGGAAGTAACCAAGTCATCAGCGGATTTGATTGGTATCTTCAGCTTCATTGCTTTTGCCACAAGTACACGCATTTGCGGATTTCGGTCCGTCCATAGTTACCCATTTGTTGGCTGCTATTACCCTTGCCTTTGGGTAACACGAAAATCTTCAGCACTTTGAAACCAAACTCTTCCGCAAATTCTGAGAGAATCAGGTCAACAGGAATTTCTTCTCCACCGTACCGAACGTTGTCGTTTACCATTACACAGTATCCTCCTCTCTTTGTAACCCTAGCCATCTCAAATATCACAAAACAAAGCTCCAAGAAATAGTTTTTCACCATTCTCGGAACATTGTTGTTGTTGAGCTTGTCAAGTTTGTTCAACTCATCGAGAACTGAGTTCACTTCCCTCATTGTGGTAGAGGAGTCATAAGTACTGATCACTTTATCAAAGGCCGCCGTCCTACCGATGGACGTATACAACTGATTCAAATACTCTAACTTCTCCTTGTTCTCGACTGTGCAAGATAACAATCCTTGCCGAAGGGCTCTGATTCTATCATTATCACATCCAAGATAGACCAATTCCAAAGCGTACGTCCTTGTGTAGTCATAGCGATTGCAGTACGGTGGGGAGGTGACTATGAAATCAAAGAGACCGTCTTGCAATTTGGGGAGTTCCTCAAGACAAGTGCCTTCAATGATGTTTAGGTTGTGTTGATTGTGCCCATTTCCTCCAACGGAATCAAACAGAGAGTCGTTCTGAGGCAAAACATCGACAAGCATCTGAGACAATTTACGTTTCATTGCTTGTTCAAATGTGTATATCTTGCCTTTGTCGAAAGGTTTTCCTGCCAGATCTCGTTTGGAACGATAATCCCACCTTAGGTACTGGCCGTCTTTCCTTGTAAAACTGAGTTCTTCTAGTATCGAGAATGCAGCAAACCTTAAGACGGTTTGCGTGTCTTTGTTGTCGATAGTACTGCAGTAAGAGAGGAACCTATTGAGAGCGACTTCTGTGTCATCAGGGAAGGCGTCTCTTGTGATCGATATGTGATTGAAATGAGTTGAGTGGCTTTCCATTTTGTTTAGACCCTGCCAGAGGTCTCTTGTGTTTCTACTAAGTTCTTCCGGGTTAATCATGCGCAACGCCTGCCGTGTTTCCATGACGAAGACCCCGACAGGTAGTAGTTCAATGCCATATGGTTCCCAGCCGAGTGCTTGCCCCGCAAACAAAGTTGTCCCCACTCCTGCAAATGGGTCCAACAGCTTTCCAGGTTTATGGGAATACTTGGAGAGAAAGTGCTTGACAAGGCCAGAAGAAAAACCCTCCTTATACTTGAACCAACGGTAAATCGGTTCTTCCTTGTTCGCCTGGAAACTTACGAGCTGACGGTTGAGGTTGAATGCGGTTTCGAGTTTATCCGCGAATTTCTCATATGCTTTCTGCCGCTCGCTAGGAAATATGTCTACAATTTCATGCACTGTGGAACCATAGTTTACTAGCCGTGAATGTGTTTTGCACTAAAAGATACCAAAAGCAATGGGCTAATCCAACGATAACCCCGTGTCGCCTTTTTCGCTAACTCGAATAATTACCCAAAAAGAAGCCGCTCAACATGTGCTGCGATTGCAGGCGACGCTGTTAAACCCGGCGAATCGATCCCTACGAGGTTCACGAATCCCGACAGGCCTCTCCCCTTTTCATGCACAATCAGGAAATCCTTCGCCGGCTCTCCTTTGCGCTGCAGTTTTGGCCTGATGCCGCTCATGTCGGGTGATATGTCGTCGTCTGAAATAGCTGGGACTATTCTGCGAATAGCCTCTCCGAATGCTTTTCTTTTCTCTTCTGAGACGTCGTAGTCGAGTTTTCCATCTTTAAGGTATTCCACGTCCGGGCCAAACTTGAGCCTGCCGCCCCAGTCCAAAATCGCGTGCACGCCGAGGCCTTCGTCTCTTGGAACGGGATAGACGAGCCGGGATATCAGCCCGGCCTTTGAGGGGGCCACCACGAAATAGGATCCTTTGGCATAGACTTGCCTGTACCCTTCCTTGTCCACGTCAATCCCGGTCATCGCCGCAATCCGGTCTGCAGAGAGTCCGGCTGCGTTGATGACGATTTC
>JANNUB010000112.1:0-5184 GCA_031394795.1 Ignavibacteriota bacterium
AATGGCGAGCGATGCGATGACGACGGTTCGTCGAATGTTCTTTTGCTTCATATTCTGTTCCCTCGAAAAGTTCTTTCCTGCGTTCTTGATAGGCTTTGGATAACGTTCCAGATTTCTCTTTCGATCTCGCCGATGGATTTCGTTCCGTCCAGAACCGACCAGCGGTGCGGTTCTTCCTCTGCAAGCCGGCGATAGCCGCCTCTCACTCGTTCATAGAACGATCGGCCGGAGCTTTCCATTCTGTCGAACGTCAAACCGGCCGCATTCTTACGGCGCTCGATCTCCTCGATGGGGATATCCACAAGAATGGTGACATCGGGCATTCTCCCTTGCGTCGCAATGTGGTTGATGGCGCGAACATCATCGAGATCCAACCCGCGACCATAGCCCTGGTACGCCGTTGTGGAATCGCAGTAGCGATCGCAGACGACGACATCCCCACGTGCCAATGCAGGAAGAATCACTTCCGAAACAAGCTGCCCACGGCTCGCCGAAAAGAGGAGAATCTCCGCCTGATGCGTCATCTCGAGATTTTTCTTATCGAGCAAGATCTCGCGAATGCGTTCGGAGATTTTCGTCCCCCCCGGCTCACGCAGGAAGTGAACCGCGCGGTCCCTCTGCAATTTCTCCACAAGCAGCTTTGCCTGCGTTGACTTGCCGCTGAAATCCAGCCCCTCGAAGGTGATGAACATGTGTAAATTGATTTCTTTCAACATAACGATTTCGTTCGCGTGAATCAATCGGCGGTTTCGTGGACATTCCCCTCCGAAGGAGTCCTTACGGACAAATCAAAAAGCAAAAAAAGCTTGCCACGAAGACACTAAGACACGAAGGTTTCACAAAGTTTTTTTGGGTGTCGGATGCTCGGTCATGTTTATCCTGCGATTGTTACCACGTCTCAAAAAGGATTTTCCTGGTGAATCCTTAGTGACTTCGCGTCTTCGTGGCTATTTCTCCCTTTCCATTTTGGGGAATCTCCAAGCGGTTTCGTCCTGATTTCCGACAGAGAACTATCCAAAATGGTGTAGGGACACGACTCCGTCGTGTCCCTACGTGCGTTGAAACCCCAAGAGAAGAAACTCTCAAGAAGCAAAAAAAATCTGCGCAACACACGGTGGCTCTTTTGCACATCACGAACGTTTTGAGTAATTTTCTCGCACCAATGGCGCACAAGGTCACAACGTCCCGCTCAACGACAAAACAGTCCCGCCCAAGAACGCAATCCGCGTCCTCATCTCCCATGGATATCAAAGAGCAGCAGAGAGCCGAATCGCGGGCGGAAGATTCACAGCTGATTGCCGCCGCGCTCAAGGGGAACGACGCTGCGTACAAACGACTCATGAAGAAGTACCACGATGCGATATACAGTTTTATCTATCGCATGGTACACGACAAGCATCAGGTGGAGGACTTGACGCAGGAAGCGTTCATCAAGGCGTTCGGCTCACTGGCGAGTTTCAATGACGAGTTTGCATTCAGCACCTGGCTCTACAAAATCGCGACGAACAACAGCATAGATTACATTCGCAAGCGGAAGCTGCAGACCTACTCCATCGACAAGCCGATTGAATCGGCGGACGGCGACTATGCCTTCGAGCTTCCCGATGAAGAGGCCGAAACCGATCAGGACATGATCAGCGACCAGCGTGCCAAGCTGTTGAATAATGCCATCAACAGGCTGCCGGCAAAATACCGCCGTGTGATTCACCTACGGCACGTGGAGGAAAGAAGTTATGAGGAGATCGCGCAGGAGCTGCGCCTCCCAATTGGCACTGTAAAGGCGCATATCTTCAGGGCGCGGGAGATGCTCTACAAGGCGCTGAAACACCGTATCCGGCATTATTGAAACTCTCTCGTTCGGAAAGCGTATCTATCAATTGAAATGAAAACACTGCAATCATCTCTCTTCGTGACGCTCATTGCCATTGCCTCTGGCGCGTTCGCAGGTGGGGACGACATCGGGCGCACAACGGAGAAGGAGCTGCACGTTGTTCTCTCCGCAGGGTTTGGGAAAATCACTGTGGAGCGCGGCTCTTCGTCCAAAATCTTTTCCACCGAACGAACCGATGCGAAAGAGGGCGGGGTGCGGGCTGACTACTCGATTCGAAACCGCACAGGGTTCCTGGAGATCGAGCTTGACGGGGAACAGAAACGCGAAGGAGAGAAGAAAAGAGGCGTCCATATCGCCTTCGGAGGCGAGTGGACATTGAAATTCTGCGATGCAATTCCGGTGTCGTTCGATATCCAGCTTGGCGTTGCCAAAGGCGTGATAGACCTCTCCGGCTTACAGGTAAAGGATTTCAACCTGGAGTGCGGCGCGAGCGACGTCCTCGTGTCGTTCGATGAGCCCAATGTCGTTTCGATGGACGAGCTGAATATCGAATGCGGCGTCAGCAAGTTTGAAGCGCGGAATCTCGGCAACGCGAACTTCAAGCGGTTCAAGTTCCAAGGGGGCGTCGGCGCGGCAACGCTCGATTTCAGCGGCGCGCTGAAGGAAGAAAAAATAGAAGCCGACATCGAGGTCGGCCTCGGTGTGTGCACGATTATTCTCCCGCGCGACGCCGGCGCAAAGATCCTCTACGAGGATACCTTTGCCTCGCGCATCTCGCTCACGAAAGATATTCATGCTACCGACGAGAACGAGTACATCAGCGACAATTTCAAGAGCGCGCGCTCCCGTATCATGCTGAAGGTCAGCGCGGGATTCGGAAGCGTGAAGGTCAAGCGCAAGTAACCGCGTCTCTACCAGAGCGAAAACGCGCCCCAAACATGCGCGGGAGAATATTCCTTTGTCTTCGCCATCTCCAACAATGCTTCGCGATATGCCCGCGATGCCGGACTTCCCGCCAGCAGCTTTGTGTAGAACAATTCGTTGAACATCTTCTTTGCCCTCCTCGTCGGGAGGTACATGTTCATCACGACGTCCGATGCGCCGATCATGTTGAAGATGCGCGGCAGGCACGAGCTTGACGAACCATTGTTCACATTTGAAACAACAACCGTGTGAAATGGTGAGATCGAAAACAACTCCCCGAGGCCTACGTAGTGTTGCGCCGCATAATCCTTCCCTTCCGTCAGGACAATAAACGGATTCCCCTCTCTTTCGACGCGCACATCGAGGGCTATGTGCAGGACATCCCCCCTCATTTGCCTGAGCGTCGGGAGCGATGCATCGTTGTTGATGTAAAGGCGCAGGTTGCTCGCGAAAGCTCTCAGATCTACCAGTTCGTATTCGACGTCAACCACCGTTCCACCCTGATTTCCGAAACCGACAACGGCAGGGTGTCGTGGCAGGGACGCGCGGTTCGACATCTCCGCGTCGGAGAAATAGCGAATGGGCCATCGTTCAAGCGCAGATCGTCCGCGCGAACTCGGCGCAAGCGCATGAACGGGAATGAGCGGGAAATTCGTGGGAAGGACAATACAGAGCGTATCGCCTTCTTTCACACTTGATTCAATGGGGCGAATGAAGAAGCTGTACAGTTGTGAAGAAGTCTCGGTGATGCGCTGCTCAAGTTGCCGCGCGTTCGCCGGCGCGACGTCTATTGAACGACGCTTCAGAGCTTCGAGATGTTGCGTGATTGTTGCGCTGAGATTGTCATGCTCAACGGCTGCAAGCTGCACCGACCATGTACGGCGAGAAAGAATGAACGCGTAGAGTGCGCCGGCTGTCGGAACGTACTGGATGAGATGAGCATTCTCCGGAATCCGCTCTTGAATCTGCGCGCGCTGCGCAGGCTCCACCATCAATGCCGCGCGGAACCGCTTGTTGAACGCGGCAATCGAGTCGGCGATGTCGTGCAGGCGCCGACTATGACGCATCAACGAACGCTGAACGTTTGCCGCGAGGGTCCTGGATTCCGAGCGAAGTGTGAATGCATCGGCGAGCTGACGCTCCGCACCGATGTAGTTCCGGCGAGCGCGGGCGAAGGTTTCCATCGCCGCATTGAGGCCGGCATCTTGCGTCCGGATGTTTGCGCTGCTCAATACCCGGAATGCGTCGAGCCTTGCTCGCTTCACTGCGTATGCAAAAGCCTCATCGTGGCTCCCGAGCTGAATCAGCAGGCTGGTGAGCGCGTCATACGGCGAGCCGTCATACGGCGAGCGCAACGGACCCATGACGCGTTCGCAATCATCCAGCACATCGTACGGATCCCGAAGTGCCAACGCCGAATCCTCACTCGCAGCGGCACTACGAAAGTGATCTGCTGCCTCTCCGAAACGGCCTCGCACCATGGCAAATTCCCCCAGGCATAACTGCGCGTATGCGTTTGCGCGCGGCAGCCCGATGTGGCTGATCAGTGCGGCGCCTGCATTGTAGTAGTGTCCCGCTTCCGCGCTTGCGTAGCACCGGCCAAGCTGCAAAAGGGAATATCCTTCGATGAGCTTGTTTTGAGTCTGAATCGCGGAACGCAATGAAACATTCAGGAATCGCCTTGCTCCCGCGAAACGTCCCTGCCGGATGTAGATGTTCGCGACGCGCAGGAGCATTTCCTCGCGGAGACCTTCCGAACCCTTTGTGTTATCCGTACGACGCAGTGCCGACGTAAAATATCTGAATGCCTCCGTCGTGCTCTTCATTTTGTCGGCAACGATCGCGCTGCGCATCAAGGATTTGATCGCGAGAAGCGAGTCGCCGCTCGCTTCGGCAAGGCGGAGCGATGCCTGGAATCTCGACTTTGCGGAATCCCATTCCCCTCTGTACAAGAACATCTCGCCGAAGCCGTCATGGACTTTTGCGAGAGCGAGCGAGTCGTGAAGTGCGTCCGTAGAAAGCTCCGCCAGCAAGCGCTGTTCCGCTTCGGCGTGTCCCATCGCGCGCGCGATGGGAACAAGCATCCACCGAAGCTCCCGGCTCCCCTCGCGGAATCCGAGCGCTTCCCCCAGCTGAAGTTCTTCAGTCAGAAGAGCGAACGCTTTGCCGTCGTCGCCGCACATGTGATGTGCGCGCGCCTGCGCAACGACGGCGGCCCGAAGTCCGTTTCTGTCTGCGGACTCCCGGTAGAGTTGCTGCGCTTGCGTGCATAATATCACGGCGCTGTCAAACTCTGCGCCCGCGATGTAGTTATCCGCGAGCAAGAGAGCCGCCTCCGCCCGACGTGTCTTTCGTTCAAGGGATGTTTCCAGTGCAAGAAGCTCGATGAGGAGTTTCCGACTGGTGTGATGATCGCCGCGCACAAGCGC
>JANNUB010000117.1:0-10453 GCA_031394795.1 Ignavibacteriota bacterium
CAAGTCTTTTCAGACAAGTCTTTTCAGACAAGTCTTTTCAGACAAGTCTTTTCAGACAAGTCTTTTCAGACAAGTCTTTTCAGACAAGTCTTTTCAGACAAGTCCGAAACAGAGCAGCAGCGCAATCACAAACAGCATGACAGAAACAACGGTTTGCACGCTCTGCATGGTTATTTTCTGGAGCAGCTTCGATCCGATGAACACGCCCGCAAAAGCGCTGAGTGTGGCGATAGCGAGTAACGCGAAATTCTCCTTCAAACCGCCTGCAGCAAAATGACGCGCGTACACGCTCAGCCGTGCCGCGTCAACCATGCAGGCAACCACCACCCCTGTCGCGACAAACGCTTCTTTCGAGAGTCCCGCGCGCACGAGGAACGCGCTCCGCAGCGCGCCTTGATGTCCCGACAGCCCACCGAAGAAGCCGCTCAACATACCGCCGATCGGAAGATACTTCTTGTCGAACTCAATCCTGCTCAGTGATGGGACGAATTCGAGTGCAGCAAAAGCAGCAATCAGCAATCCCATCGCGAGCTTGACTGCGGTTATGCTGAACAATCTCTCGCCAAGAGAGTACGTTGCGAGAGGCGCCGCATCCGAAACCTGAACAAGGAGCCACGCGCCCGCGAGCGCTGCAATGACGGCAGGAAAGCCAAAACGCGCGACGATGTTCGCGTTAGCGTCGCGCCCAAGGAGCACAAGCTTGAAGAGATTGTTAAGCAGGTGAACTATTCCTGTCATTGCCACTGCGATATCCGGAGCAAAGAAGATGAGAAAAGCCGGCAGCAGGAGTGTCCCAAGTCCGAAGCCGGAGAAGAGCGTCAGACCGGACGCGAGCAACGCAACAACTGAGACGACGAGCAATTCCATTTCTGTAACCTTCTTACGAGATCGCCTTCACCAGCCACCGCACCAACGGCATCGTCTCAACAAACAGAGACGCGGTTGTATCGGCAAACTTTTTTGAATACACGAGCGACTCGTCGTCCCACTCTTTGCCAACGAAGAACTGTTTGTGTTTGAGGTGCTCAATCATCGGATGATCTCTCGGAAATCCGAGCGGCGCTTTTACGAGCCTCTCTCCTTTCAAACCGCCGAAACGTTTCTTGAAATTCTTGTCGTTGATGACTGCAAGAAACTCCTTCGGCTTGTCGGCGATGGATTTGCGAATGCCCTTGAATTGGTCGCCCATCGGCATGTACATTCCCCCGCCGATAAAAATTTCTCCCGGTGATATGTGGACATAGAGTCCCGGCGTTTCAAAAGACTGCTTTTTGCCGCGCAATTCAAACGACGCGGCAATGTTCGTCTTATACGGAGCTTTGTTCTTGCTGAATCGAACGTCGCGATGAATGCGAAAGATTGAACGCTTCGGATTGAATTCTATTTCCGGAATGTCGTCGTGAAGCTTCCCAGCAAGAGTTACAATCAAGCACTGCATCGGCAACTTCACGCTTGCTTCGTACTCGTGCTTGTGTTTCGCGAACCACTCGCGGTTGTTGTTTTTCTTCAGCCGCTTCAGGAAATCAATCCCGGCTTTCGGAAAGCCGTCGAAGGGGGGATAGAAGTCTTCTTCAATCGGTGGTTTAGACGACATGATATATTCCTCGAAATTGGAGACACTGAGCAGACATTGATTCCTTCATGGCGTGCCCTTCATCCACACATCTATACTTCCAAAGTTCCCTTGTGGAAATCTTCGATGAAAGGTGTATCGCTTTTGCAGCCAGTCCATAAACTCCGCATCTTGCTCATATCCCCACTCTGCAGGAACAGCGACCGCCGCTATCACGTCGGGCATGCGTTGGAGAATCGGATCCCCGGCAATGCCGCCCGGTCTTTTCTTCGCAACGTAAGCCGCTTCTGCCGCGTCCGTTAAGCCGTTCAAGTCCCAAACCGTCAGATGCGGCGCAGCAAAGCTGATGCCGCCCAGGCGACCGGTCGCGACCGTCGCGCCTGCGCGGACGTTGGCTGCAAGCCATTCACCGACTGCTACCTGATCAGTTCCTCGCATCAGCATGTTCCCCTCTTTGTTCGCCACATAAGAACGGACGGGTAACTGCCAGGCAAACACAGACGCGGTGATCAACGCGCAGCATGAGAGGACGAATTCAAATCGGGAGACCCTGAGCGCGCCAAGGTTTTTCAACGAACGTACAGCCGAACGAAACCAGAAAACGAAATTGAGAACAACAATGGGCCAAATCGGAACCACAAACCTTCCGAACGGCATCCAATCCCCTTGCGTATAGAAAACAAAAATCAAACTCGCCATCACAACCCCAATGGATGATCGGAAGAGAATGTCCGACTGCGGCTCACGTGTTCGTTTTGTCAGAAACCAAAAAAGCAGGGTGAGCGGTCCGCCGGTTGCAAGGATGAACGGCATGAGATAATACGGGATAAACGTGATGCCGCCGAACGTGCCCGGCATTTTTGCGATAGCCGTATTGGGCAGCCACGCCCCAAAATACTGAACACGGAAGAGTTGCCATGCAAGGATCGGCAGCGCAAGAAGCGCAAAGCGAATGTATTCATGTCGGTCTACGACCTCATGGAGGGCTGAATCGCGCAGCCGCGTGCGGCTCTCCAGCGTTGTGAGAAACCAGAGCATCCCATACAGCGCGCCTTCAGGGCGAGTGACGCCTGCAAGCCCGAATGAGATCGCAGCCGCGTATCTCCAAGGAATCCTTTGTTGCACAGTCGCGCCAACGCCGAACGTCAGCAGCATACTGAACAACGGTCCTTCCAATCCCGCCGTTGCATACACGTGAAATCCCGGCAGCAGAAGAATCATCAGCAATGTCATGACGACGGATTGCACACGCGATTCCGGCTTCAGAGATTCTACGGTCCACCACGCGCAGACAAATGTAAGTAGCGTAAAGAACATGCCAAGCGAGCGGGCAGCGTCAACGATGGAGATTCCCGTAACGTTGAAGAGCATCGCGAGGAGAATTGTCCAAAGTGGATTCGAGAAACCCTCAACTTTTTCATTGTCGTTGAACGTAAGGCCGTTGCCCAAGGCGCAACGCTCGGCATAGCGGAAAGAAATGTAGGCGTCGTCGGTGACGTGAGACCACAAATAGAACTGCGGCACAATCGCGAGAAGAAGGCTCCCGATCAGGATAGCGATGCTCACTGAGGAACCGGTACGGGGCGTCATTCTTCACGCAAAGAAAGATTATCGCTTGTTGAACTTCGCCTTCAAATCATCGAGCGTGAAATGACGCTCCGGCTCGTGGCGCTTCTCCACTTTCTTGGGCAAGCGTGGCTCCTCCGAACGGGTCCTTTCGGACTGATCTCTCCGTAAGGAGTCCTTCGGACTGCGCTCTGACTTCTGCCCTCTGCCCTCTGACTTCTGACCTCTGACCTCTGACTTCTGCCCTCTGACCTCTGACTTCTGCCCTCTGCCCTCTGACTTCTGACTTCTGACCTCTGCCTTCTGACCTTTGTCTCTTGACACTTCCGCTTCAGGTGACTTCATGGAAAGCGCGATGCGTTTCAGCGCTTCATTGACTTCAAGCACGCGCACCTTCACAATCTGTCCCACCTTCACAACGTTTCGTGGATCTTTCACATACGCGTTGGCAAGCCGCGAGATGTGCACGAGACCGTCTTGATGCACGCCGATGTCCACGAACGCACCGAAGTCCGCGACGTTCGTGACAATGCCTTCAAGCTGCATGCCAGCGGTCAAGTCCTTTAGGGCTTTGATGTTCGCATCGAACTTTACGTATTTAAATTCTGCGCGCGGGTCGCGTCCCGGTTTCTTCAGCTCTGCAAGAATGTCGCGAATCGTCGGCTCACCGGTAGTCTCCGTAACATACTTCCGAATGTCAAGCAACTCCAGTTTTTCGACAACCACTTGATCAACAGCAACTCCAAGATCGGCAAGAATCTTTTCCACGATTTCGTAACTCTCGGGATGCACGGCGGAATTGTCCAGTGGATTCTCGCCGCCACGAATGCGCAAGAATCCCGCTGCCTGCTCAAACGCCTTCGGTCCAAAGTTCGGCACCTCCATCAACTCCCTGCGATTTCGGAAGGCACCGTGATCCTCGCGATACTTCATGATATTTTTCGCAACCGTTTTGTTCAGCCCGGAAACGTATTTCAAAAGCTCCGCCGACGCGAGGTTCAAATCCACGCCAACATAATTCACGCAGCTCTCGACCGTCTCTTCCAATTTCTTCTTCAACAGCTTTTGGTCAACATCATGCTGATACTGACCAACGCCGATGGATTTCGGATCAATCTTCACCAACTCCGACAGAGGATCCTGCAATCGCCGACCAATGCTGATGGCGCCGCGCACCGTAACATCGAGTTTCGGAAATTCTTCCCGCGCAACATGGCTCGCTGAATAGACCGACGCTCCCGCTTCGTTTACCATGACTTTGATGGGCTTCGTCTCCAGATCCGCAATTGCTCCCGTAACGAATTCGTCCGTCTCGCGTCCCGCCGTGCCGTTGCCGATTGCAATCAGCTCTATCTTGTATTGGCTGATGAGATTACGAATTGCCTCTCGCGCCTTCGCTTTCTGCTCGTCGGTTTTCAGAAAAATGGCTTCGTAGTGCAAGAACTTTCCCGTCTCGTTGATAATAGAAACCTTACAGCCTGTGCGAATGCCCGGGTCTATTCCCATTGTCGGTTTCACGCCTGCGGGGCTGGCAAGCAACAAGTCGCGCACGTTCGCTTCAAATGTTTTGATGGATTCCCCGTCCGCATATAACTTCTTCACGACCCGAATATCGGTTTCGAGAGAGATTCTCATCAGCCGGTCAAACGCATCCTTCAGCATCGTCTTATAGAACGCCACAACGTTCGGCGCGGTTGTTCGAATCTCCCGCCCTTCCAAATAGCCGAGCGCAACCGCCTCATCAAACTGCAGCTCGAACGTCAGCACGCGTTCATGCTCAGCGCGGCGAAGAGCGAGCATGTTGTGGGGATGAATGTCCTTCACTTTTATTTTGTAGTCGCGGTACATCTCGTACTTCGTTGTGCCCGAGGCAAATTTCTCTTTGATTTTTGAGACGAACATCCCCTCCTTCAGGAGATAGTCGCGCAAATGTGCACGCAGATCCGCCTTCTCCGAAATCTCTTCGGCGAGAATATCGGACGCGCCGCCGAGCGCGTCCTCGACACTCGCAACTTGCTCGGACATATACTTTGACGCTTCCTCTTCGAGTATTGCCGCGGGAGATTCAGGAGTGTTCAACGACTTGATGAATTGGGCCAGAGGCTCCAGACCTTTTTCCTTGGCAACAGTTGCGCGCGTTCGTTTCTTCGGTTTGTACGGGAGATAGAAATCCTCCAGTTCGGTCTTTTGAAGACAGGATTCGATCTTCGCCTTCAACTCATCGGTGAGTTTGCCCTGCTCGGCGATGGACTTGAGCACTGTGTGCTTGCGTTCCTCAAGCTCGGTGAGATACGCAAACCGGTCAAACAGATTGTGCAGCACGACTTCATCCATCTCGCCAGTCCGCTCTTTGCGATAGCGAGCGATGAACGGGACGGTGCCACCTTCCGCTTGAAGCGCGAGCGCATTCGTGACCTGTTGAAGATTGAGTTTTAGTTCAGTCGAGAGGAGTTGGGGGATGTTGAGCATAACTACCGAATGAGGATTGAGGATTGCGAATTGTGGATTGTCCGTAGGACTTCGGAGCGGGTTTGTACATTGAACGATTAGAGGTCTTTGAATTCATCTTCGCTGAATCAAGCCTGCTTGAGGATTTTGCGAGATGTTCCGTCGAGTACATCGCGTGAATGCATCGCAACGTAGGTTTGGCGCCCATCGGGATGGCGTAGTATTTTGTGTGAACCCGTTTGTCTTCGCTCAACAAAACCAGCCTTGAGCAATTTTGCGAGTACCTCACGAGCCGAGTACGGCATCAGCAATCTCTATTTTTGAATAGAGTGTTTCGCCTTCAATCGGCAACGATTCGCCATTGGCTTTTTTTTCCTCCAGCCAAACAGTAATGAGATCGCGAGCCGCATCTCTCGCGCCCTCGATTCCCACTCCGTGCGTAGTCAAATCTAACGCCGGCACATGAGCATAGTAGTAGCCCGAAGGAAAAGAAGCGTCCGTGATCTTCTCGAAGACGATGCTATATGTCATACTTGCTCCATCTTCCGTTGAGTTTATTCTGATTCTGTTCTGAATGAATATAACTGATTGCGTTGGAGTGTGCAAGAGTTGGAGATCGTGCGATGAACGGAATCGTTCCACCTTCCGCTTGAAGCGCAAGCGCATTCGTGACGTGTTGGGAATTGAGTTTGAATTCAGTCGTGAGAAGTTCGGGGATATTGAGCATGTATCTTTGGTAAATTGGTTATCAAACTGAATCAGGGCGAGAACAATGTGCAGAAAATTCCTCTTTCGATTCAATCGGTGGGGTTGCGGATTGCCTATTTCGATTTAAGAAGACAACCATGCCCCATGTTTTGAATATGTCATCTTTGCATTCGCCGGCCGAGTTGTTATATTGAGACAGAAAATTGCCCTCGGTAATTTCTCAAACAGGTAATCACACATGCCCTACAAATCCGTAGGACAACTCGAAGCCCAGATCAGCGAAGCGCTCGTTAAGTTCGAGCGAGAACATATGGGACGAGGACCCAACCGGACTCGTACGTATGTTCTTGACGATGTCATCATGGTGCGTTTGGAAGGGGTTCTTACGCCAGCCGAATTGCAGCTCGCGAAAGATCTGGCGGGTGTAAAGCTGTTAAAAGAAGTACGGCAGATGCTCATCGAAAACTCGAAGGAAATGCTGAAGCGCATGATTAAGCAAATCACTGATCGGGACGTTATCAGTATGCACTCGGACATCAGCGCGAAGACAGGTGAGCGCATCATTGTCTTCACGCTCAAAGAACTTTCCTGACGTCTTGCCGACTGCGCTTGACATGTGCCGTCATATTGTGTATACTGCTTGTGAAGTTGTTACATATTCGGTAGACATGTCACGAAGCATTCCCTAACGTAAACCGGGGAAGGTTTGGTGAATGGTAAACCAACACGAATCATCGCTTATGCGGTGCGTGTTGGTTTTTTCGTTTCAGGGGGTCATAGCAGACGACAAATTCACACTTCACAACCTTGCTTGGAGATTCAGCAATGGCAAAGCGTAGAGAAACCATGGCAATCGGAGTCAATCTCATAGTAAAGAACTTCTTGCTCAATCACGTGGGAGAGAAGCCGAAAGATATGAGAACAGAGATAACAGATGATTTGATCGTGGTGTTCATTCGGGACCTTCTACCACCTGCTGAGGAGGAGTTGCTAAAGCGTAAAGGCGGGGTCGAATCGTATCACGAATTGCGACTGAAGTTGTTTGAGCAGTCGGAACATATCTTGCGTGATCGTATCTCAGGTTTTCTACGGAAGCAAATAAGGAAGATCAACTACATCCAGGGCACGAGGACGGACGATATGAATATCATCATTTCCTTTGAGCCATCATGAGGGAGGAAAAAAGGATATCAATGAGAAAAAGAATCGGATCGCTTCTCATCCTTTCGGCGGGGATACTTCTCCTTCTCCTCGGAATGGCTGGCTTGGTTCTCCCAATCATTCCGGGATTCGCGCTCATACTGCTTGGACTGTGGATGATTAGCAAAGTTTATCAAAGTCCTCTGCTTGAGCGGATACTCGAGTATGTAAAGCGAAAGAAAGATAGCATCATCAAAGAATATTCAGAAAGGAGAACAACAGAGTCATGAATACAATGAAAACGTTCTTACTCATGGCAGCGCTCACTGTGTTGCTTGTGGTCGTCGGCGATCTTCTCGGCGGACAGCAAGGGATGTTCTTCGCCTTCCTCCTTGCGGTCATCATGAACTTCGGGACATATTGGTTCAGCGACAAGATTATTCTCCGTATGTACGGCGCGCAGGAGCTGACGAGGAGTGAGGAGCCTGCACTTTTTCAAATAACGGAAGAACTTGCCGCGCGCGCCGAGCTGCCCATGCCCAAGCTGTATGCCATTCCGCAGGATCAGCCGAACGCATTTGCTACCGGTCCTACGCCTCAGCGTGCAGCCATTGCGGTAACGGACGGCATTCTCGAAACACTAACGGCGAATGAATTGCGCGGAGTGATTGCACACGAACTGGCACACATCAAACGTCGTGACACTCTCGTGGGAACGATTGCCGCAACCGTTGCCGGAGCAATCAGCATGCTTGCAAGTATGGCGCAATGGGCGATGATCTTCGGCGGCGGCAGGGGCTCCGATGCGCGTAGCGGCGGACATCCCGTCGCCGGCATCGCCATGATGATCATTGCGCCCATCGCCGCAATGATGATCCAGATGGCAATTTCCCGATCGAGGGAGTTCCTTGCAGACCAAGGCGCTGCTCAGATGGCAGGCGACCCGCTCTCACTGGCAAATGCGTTACGCAAACTTCATTTGAAGAGCGAACAGGTTCCGATGGACGCCAATCCTGCCTCTGCTCACCTGTTCATTGTCAACCCACTACACGGCGGCGGCTTGATGAAACTGTTCAGCACACATCCACCGATAGAAGAGCGCGTAGCGCGTTTGGAAGCGATGGTCTACGGTGAGCGTAGCAGATGGGTGTTTCACCATCAACGGCACGGGTAATTTCATATTCTAACGAAGGAGAACATTTTATGGAACTCAAAGAATTGCAGCAACACATCCGCACATTAGTGACGCTTGAAGAAACCGAAGCCCCTTTCATAAGTATGTACCACAGCCCTGCTAAGGGCGATGGCGTCAACCGCAGGTATATCGACGCCCGAACCCAGTTTGTCGGAGGTAGTCTGCCGCCAGCCGCTGCAGAGGACTTCAAGCAGGCAATGCGACAAGTGGCGAACTTTCTTAAGAGTCAGCTCGACCAGACAACCCAAGGGGTGGCGATATTCGCTCGCGCGGGAAAAAGCCCATTCTTCTTAGCGCTTCAGTTTCAAGTCCCGCTGCCAAGTATGGTCGCTGTCGGTTCAAGCGCCAACGTGTATCACTTGGTGGAGCTGAAAGACACATACCATCGTTACGTTGTGGTGATTCTGAATTATACGGGCGCGCGCATTCTGGAAGTAAACTTGGGCGAAGTAACAAAAGAAATTTGGTCGGCGCGTCCCGAGTTTCGAGCACGCATCGGTCGGACGTGGTCTAGAGACCACTATCGCCACCATCACGAGCAACAGATGCATGAATTCATTGACGAGAAAATCAAGATAGTTGATAGACTGATGGCAGCCGGAGGGCATACACATCTCATCCTTGCGGGCAATCAGCAGATGGCTTGGCAATTCAGGCACGCGCTGCCATATCATCTCTCCGCGAAATTTGTCGATGTCGTGGACGCGTTGGATAGTACGCAAGATATCGTCACAGCCACAATAGCAGAGTTTGTCAAAAGAGAAGAACAAGAATCGCTTGCCGTGGTTGATGAGCTGTTGCGGGAGATCAAGAGGGATGGGCTTGCGGTGGCGGGTACCGACGCAACAATGGAAGCGTTGCAGTTCGGTATTGCTGATGTGCTCGTGTTGGCTAAAGGCTTTGATCCACAGTTCGGAGTGAAAGAGCAAATGGTGCAATTGGCGGAACGGTATGGGTCCACGATCGAAGTCGTGAATGAGAGCGAGGCGCTTGACCGTCTCGGCGGCGTGGGATGTTTGCTGCGCTATCGAGTGTCATCGGCGGAAAACAGCGGTACAAACCAAGATGATGAAAAAGGAATCAAGCTTCTCGCTTTTGCCAAAGGCATCACTTCGTGACAGCAAGACCGTAGGTCGTAGAGGGTAATCCATCAATGAACAAACTCAGGAGAACGTCATGTTATTCATACTCACACTTCTTATTGCAATCGGTGCACTGTTCGCGTGGCTTTCGGCGCGGCGCAAAATCGCGACCAAAAAAAACCTCTTGTATCGAACGCCTGCGCGCGTTGCTGCTGCCGCCAGCGTGTTGTTCGGTTTCGCTGCGCTTGCACAAACCTTTACCGTTATTCCGGCCGGACATGTCGGCGTCGTAAACTTCTTTGGAATTGTCAAGCCACAGACTTTGCCTGCAGGCATCAACTTTGTCAATCCGCTTGCAACCGTGATCAGGTTTTCGATACAAACGAGGGAGCTGAAAGAAAACATGCAAGTTCTTTCGCGAGAAGGGCTGACCATCGGGCTTGAAATCAGCGCGCTCTACCGGCTCAATCCGGACTCTGCGGCGCGAGTGTATCAAACGATCAGCGGCGGCGATTTTGAGAACATCGTGCTCATCCCGCAATTCCGCTCCATCAGCCGCTCCGTCACGGCAAGCTTTCAGGCAAGTGCGTTGTACTCAAGCGAGCGCGAACAGTTGAGCCTTAACATTCAAAAAGAACTCTCCGCGATGGTGAGCCCGCGAGGCGTTATCGTTGAAACGACTCCGTTGCGCAATGTCGCACTCCCAACGCAATTGACAGAAGCGATCGAAACAAAGCAACG
>JANNUB010000143.1:0-2465 GCA_031394795.1 Ignavibacteriota bacterium
CAAATTTCTTCGACACGTTCACCGTGTCGAACTTCTCGAACGTGTACACCGAGCCGATGAATCGTCCGTTGAGTAAAAGCTGCGACGACGCCGAGGTATAAAGGAGCGCCGCCGCAGTGGTCAGCAGGATTAGAAGGGGCAAATTCTTTTTCATTGTCGTGATGGAGATGTTAAGACAATTTGCTTTAGATATGTCAATCAGCGTGCCATACGCAGTAAGCTCGGAAGTGCTGAAAATGTGAACAGAATCGAAGGCGAGCCGCACTCCTTGCGGCGTGTTTCCAATTTTTGAGAGAACGAGCGGTGAGAATTCCAACAATTGAGAACGAGTGAGATGGACTCCACTCGCTCGGTAATGCTCATGCAAGTGGAGTCCATCTGCGTAATCATCTACTTCTTCGCCGGCTTGCCGTGCTCAATCTTCGCCCACATTTCAGCGAACTTGAATCCTTTGAACGTCGGGCTTTCGGAGTTATGACAGGTCACGCATGCTTTCTCGTTCTTCTCCGGTATCATCATTCCGGCTTCTTTGTTCTTCGCCTTGTCCCCCTTGCTGTGAATCATCTTGAACGCGGACGCCGCGCCGTGACATGATTCGCAGCCGACGCCATCTTCTTTCTTGAACGACGCTTCAACGTTCTTCGCGACACCGCCGCCCGTCACGTGACACTTCAAACATTCGGGACTCTCATGAGGCGCAGCCTTAAGCCCTTTTTCTTTCCCAATCTTCTTTGCTTCCTCGCCCTGCAGCGTTCTGAATGCTTTTGCGTGCGCACTCTTTTCCCAAACCGCGTACGACGTTCCGCCCTTGCCGCTCTTGTGGCACGCGGCGCAGAACTTCGAGCCGGTGAATTTGTTCTCCGCGTACGTTGAGAACACGAGTATGAGTGTAAGCGCGAGCATGCTGCTTATGATTCGTAGGTACTGCATGTTGTTTCTCCTTTATGGATTGTGTGTGGTTTCTCTCTGTTGATTCCGCTCAATACGTCGGATGAACAAATATAATGAAATAGCCAAAATCGTAATAATCAAAGTTGAAATTCCCAACCCGATGCGACGAAAAAAGTATTCATCAATGGCAAGCCGTGCTTCCTCGACGACGAATGCCGTGGTCCCCAATCCTTTACCGATTGTCTCGCGAAATTTTTGCTCATTGAACGAATGCACCATCGTCCGCGATTCGAGCCTTGCTTGCCGCGCATCGCGCAACTTGAACTTCGCCTCGCTGATTTCCATTCCCTTTTGCTCTGCTTCATCTATCAGCTCGCGTGCCCGCTTTTCTGTTGATTCCAAACTATCCGTCAATTGCCGCATTGCGCCCGCCACTTGAAATCCTTTCGGCTTGTCGCTCTCAGCGTGACATTGACTGCATATGGCTTCGGGCGAAGTGCCGAGAAGCTCGTTCGTCGCTGCAACAATCTCGTGATTGCTGTGACACGTTTCGCACTCGGGAAGCTGCAACTCGTCGAAGGCTTTTTTGTGCGGACTCGCGGAGAATAGGTCGGCGTTCAGAGCATGACACGTGCCGCACACCTTCGAGATGGATTCAACACCGGGCGGCGTCGCGCCGTGGTTGCCGTGGCAACTGTTACACGCAGGCGCGCCGACATCATGCTTTTGCAGCAAAGCAATTCCGTGCACACTCTTTGAATATTTTTCGAACTGGTCGGTCGCAATGTTGTACTCTTTCATGTACTCGGCGTTGCTGTGACAACTACTGCACGTCGCCGGCAAGTTTGACGCATAGACTCTCGACTTGACATCTTTCGCAGAACGAATATCGTGACTGCCGTGACAACTCGCGCATTCCGCCGTCTTCGCGTCCCCTTTCGCATTCTTCATCCCGTGAACGCTTGTCCGATATTTCTCCAATTGGTCAACGGGCAATTTCGGATTATATGTCTGCATGAACGATGCATTCGCATGACACTTCGTGCACGTCTTGACAACGTTAAGTGGATAAACAGGCGAGGCAGGATTTTTCACCGACACAATTCCATGCGCGTCATGGCAGGTCGTGCATTGCGCGATATGTTCCTTCCCCGTGAGTGAAAGTTTCGCGTGCACGCTTGTCTGTAACGTCTCCCACTGATTCGTCGGGAGCTTCGAGCCGAACAATTTCATTCTCTCTGCATCCGAATGACACTTCGCGCATGTTGTGGAAATGTCGTCGCCTTTCGGAACACCGATGAAGCCTTTCGATTTGTCCATCGCCGCTTGCATGTCCTCCGACTTCGCGTTGCCGCCGTGACAATCGGCGCAGGAAACACCTTTCGCAAAATGGACGTCGCGCTTGAACAACGCCGAGGGTTTGTCGCCCAAGGCTTCATGGCATACAAAACATTTATCTGCCCCAAACGCATTTGCGCTCAACGCGAGAATCAAACATAAGCTCAGAACTAAACCGCTGAACCGGTTATCAAGGTTCGTTCTTGTTGTTGCCCCACGACTGAAGTCGTGGGCTG
>JANNUB010000150.1:0-7397 GCA_031394795.1 Ignavibacteriota bacterium
ATTGCCCGGGCACCAACAGGGATTTCAAGAAACACAGCGGCAGTTGTTCCCGCCTTCGAGACGTTTTGCCCGGTTGCCTGCGTCAGACACAATGAAGAGGCACACCAGAGACAAAGCATGAGCAGTAAGATTTTTTTCACAAGGATTTCTCCCTTCATATACAAATCGTCAAGCATCATTACGTCCCACTGCGAGGGGAGGAATGCGTTCGTCCCGATTGGAAAACATCGGGACTGCGCCAGCGTGACGAAGTTTCATTTATTTTATAATTGCAAACTTGTCAATCTTCTCGCCAATCCCCGGCGCATCGACATGATAAATGTAGACACCGTAGGCGAGGTCCATTCCATCTCTCGTGACGAGATTCCATGGCTCTTGCCCGTTCTCGACTGTCGCGTCATGCTGAAGCATTTGCACCAGAGCGCCGCGGATTGTGTAAATGCGAATCGAACACTTCGCAGGCAAGTTCACGAAATAAATTCTTCGTTCGCCGCGTCCGGCACGGAATAGATTCGGCGGCTCCCATGACGCCGCGCCGACGTATGGATTCGGAACGACAGCAATCTTGTCGAGGTCGGACTTTGCTTTCTTCAAATCAGTCTGCGGTGAACGAATCCTAAACTGAAAGGCTTCGCCCGTTCGGAACGGCTTCAGCGTCGAGATCGTCAGCACATCGCCTGCTTGCGGCAGACGAAGGTTCGGTCGCGCCGAATCGGTGAACACCTGCACGCTCCAGGTACTGCGATAATTTCCGGGTTCGGGCGGTTTTCCAAGACTGTCCCCATACACAATAATAATCCGGTCGCCGGGTGTAAACCTGCTATTATCATCGGGGTCGTAGAAAAGAAATCTCGCTTTCTTGTTCTCAGTCGTGTTGACAACAGTAAAGTTCACAGGCTTTGCTCCCGGTGCGCCGAAAAATAATTGCCCGATGGATGTGTCTACGATTCCATTTGAGAACTTCACTTCAAATTCCGCGGGATATTTTACGTTGAGAAGCGTGAACCCGCCACTTTGGTCCAGGCGGACCGTAGTGGTCAGCACGTTGGCGCTATTCCATTTTGTTTTGTTCTGGCTGATCTCTACTGTAGAGTCATTGTACACGTAGCCGATGAATCCATCGACGATTGGAGTTTCTTCTCCAACGGCAACGACGGGTCTATTATCTATGAGGATTCGACCGTCCGTCTCATCTGTCATTTTGAACGTCGGGTACGGATTCTCCTGAAATGGTGAGTTGTTCGTGAAGGTGATCTTATACTGGTGACCGTTCTTCAACAAGTCCGGATTCAATACTGCGACGTCCAATCTTCCCGTTCCGGCGCCCGCATGTAAAATCTCCCCATCAACTCCAGGTGCGACATACCCTGCAGTCGGGGCTCGCGGCACAACCACGGCCGTGTTGATATCTGCCTTCGTGTTGCCGTTGATGTCTGTGTTGATGATGCTGGTTGATTCGGACGGAGGGATTCCATCCTGTACACCATTCGCCGTGGTCGTGACAAGGCCATAGTCATACGAGACCACTCCATAGTAATACGTTTGCCCATTTTGCACATCGGTATCAACGTACGTGTGGCGCAGGCCGGTGTCGTTGCCGAGATCGAACTTTACCCCGTTGACGTCGATTGCCTGCAATCCTTTTCTTCCATCCTTCAAATCGTACTGGGCAAGCGGCTTGCGAAACGTTTTCTTTCCATATGCATCGGTGATCAGCAAGCTCTCAAGGAAATTTGGATCGGTGCTGCGATAGATTCGATAACCTTCAAAGTCATGCTCGCGCAAAAACGGATCGTATGAAGCTTCAGCTTTGTCATCCCAATACAACGTCACCTTGTGATCGCCCGCTACCGCAGTCATCCGCGGGAGGTCGGGCGGTTTCGCAAAGCGATAGTTTGCGTTATAGATTTGTTGAACTGTTTTCTTTCTTCGCACTAAATCATTTCTGTCGTTACCAAACAACATTGCCATCGAGAATCGCTCGGTCGCCAGCTTCTTCAGTGGAAACAGGTTGCCGGGAAATGTTCCGAGCGGACGAGCACCTGCAGAAAAATACATTCCAAGGTTTACATCGTTCAGCTGCTGGAAACCTGTTGTGTCGATCGGTGTCGTGAGCACTAGCCAGTTTTGCTCGTCGTTGTGCAACTCGTAAAAATGAACAGGGAAAATATTGAAACCCGTCAAACCGATTTGGTCGGATTCGTCTTTGTCGAGAATGCCAAACCCCGGCTCGCCTTGCTCCGGCTTACCATCGCCTTGCGTACCATCAGGATCAGGACCAAGATACGCGGCATCGAAGGGTCCAAGTCCGTCGCTTCCGACATCATCATTGAGTGCTTCGCCGTTATCCCAAATACCATTATTATTGAAATCAGAAAAACTGCGCCAGTTCATATTCTCGTCACCTGTCCACCAAAATCCTTGTTGCACGGCCGGGATTTCCGAAAGACTGTCGAGATTGTAGAAGTTCAGGAATTTTTGGACGTTGTAATTGGCTTGCATGTAGGCGATGATGCCCTGCGTGCCGGTGATTTTTGTTCCGGCGTCATTGTCGCGCAGTTCCTCCCGTATGCCGTCATCGTCATCATCAATGCCATTCACTGCAATGCCGGGACTTTCAAGAAACGCGTAGCCCGCGAACGCGACAGGCGACCAATTCCCCGGCTGACCGGTGCCGTCCCCATCAAACGCGTATGCGATATCCAGTTCCTTGTCAAACAAACCGCGGTCATCGCTCGAATCCTCGGTGCCGCCAATGCCCCAGTCGATGTATTGGGCGAAGACCGTTTTCGTGTAATCTTGCGCGGCGATGTTCGTGATTTCGTAATACCAGAAGATGACATCCGACGCCAGCACTTGCGACCACTGAAATGCGCGGGCTGCAACCTGAAGACCGAGACCGCCACGATCGGGGTCTGTCGGCACAGGGCGATACGCGTACTGTTTATCCGCCGCGTCATCCATCCGGAAATATGTTTCGAGGTCGGCGTTCTGAATTCCCCGGCCGAAGAAACCATTCCATAGTCCATTCCACTCCGATGAACGGTCAGGCCACGTGGATGGCCATGTTCCGGGCCTGTTGCTTATTGCTGGTTCGTTCTGTGTCGCGTTCGCGTAACCGGGCAACGGTTCCCATCCCCACGGAACTCCCGTGACAGGATCTTTGCGGATGAACTCTCGATAATTTGTCTCAAGCGGATGAATAATGCGCCCTAACGAATCGCGCGTTTCCGCTTGAACAATTACGGAGATTCCATCAACGTATGTGTGTCCCGTGCCTTTGGGCCATTCGCCGGACGGCTGGTTGGGATACAGTGCTATCTCGCCGTGGTTCAAATAAATCGTACGAACGTTGTTGCCGTCCATGATTCCTTTTTTTGTGTAGATGATGTTGCCTTTGTTCGGGTCGATGAAACGCTGAGCAAACATCGATGAGACAGGCAACATCAGCAATACGAGTACAGTAGTTTTCATGAACAAGTTGCGCTGATAGTTTTTCATTCGTCGCTCACAATGATATGCCAAGACCGAGAATCATCTGCCGTGGTGCGGAGTAGTAATCGGGGCGGGTATAGTATTCATCAATCGTGTTGATACCGCGAGGCCTTCCCTCGAATCCCGCTTGAACACTGTACCCTGCTCTGCCCGTGTCGGGGAAAACGTCAAGCTCATTTTTCGTATCGAACACGTTATAGATTTTTGCAAAGACGTTTATGGGGTTGCCGAAAAAATCGAAATACTTCGTCACGTATAAATCCACTGCAACAGTTGTCGGGCGCGTCTCACTATTCACCAACCCCGTGCGTTGATTAGAGAGCGACGGCGTATACGGCAACCCTGAGCCGAGCTTGCCAATCAGCGTCAGTGTAAAGTCATCCAACGCGCCGACTGTGGCCGTGACGTTCAGCGAATGCTTGCGGTCCCAGTCGAGCGGAGCGAGTTGTTTCTGACTTTCTCTTGGAGGACTCGTTTGGTTGTCGAGAAAGACTGCGTTTGGATCGGAAGCATTGCCTTGCGCAATTTGGAACGTGTAATCGAGCGTCGCAGAGAATCCATGCGTGTGCCGCTTCTCCAACGAGATGATGATGCCTTTCGCGTTTCCATAATCCCGATTCACGTATTGAGCGTAGAGATTTCCATTACCGATATCATAGACTTCAGTACCGATGAGGTTTCTGAAGTCTTTGTAATAACCTGTGACGTCAATCTTAATGTCAGCACTGAGCTGTTGCTGCACGCCAAGTTCGTAGGCGACTGTCCGCTGAGACTTGAGTCCCGGATTCCCCACCTGAAACTGATCTGTAGCATTGATGTTATAGGCAGGATTTAGGAACATCAAATCAAATTGTGGAATTTGAAAAAAATGTCCGTATGAAAGATGAAGCACACCTTTGTCAGTGATCGGATAAGAGATGCCGATGCGCGGACTAATCTGACTTTCCGTTTTGGCGTCGATGAGTTTTGGAGAGGAGTTGAGGCGCAACTGCTCAATAAGAATTTTTCCTTTGGGATTGAAATAATCGAACCGGGCGCCGAGGTTCACAATAAAATCCACAAACTCCATCTTGTCCTGCATGTAGGCTGAATATTGCTGCGGGCGTAGTATCGTGTGTGCAAACTGCGAGCTGCCAAACTCCGCAGGCTGCGGCTTGAAATTCGTGCTCTGGTCGTTCCGAATCCCAAAATTGTGAATCCAGATGCGATGAACTTTCGCTTCAACGCCAAACTTGAGTTGATGCTCTTGCGTTATCTGGCTGACAAGGTCAGCCCTGCCGCCCAAATATCGCGACTCACGATGCAAGTGAAGGTTTTCCGCTCCGCCGGTTAAGAATGATGCACCTCCTGTTGCAAGCCTTCGCGTATAATCGGGGAACCGCGGGTCGTATGGATCTTCATACACATACGAATCTTCGCGATTGCTGAACCAGGCGCCGCTCCCCTCAAAGTACGTTGTCGCATTAAACACTTTGGTGTAGGTGATGCTGGCGAGATTGCCCTTTACAAAAGTGAAATATGTACCGTCGGGATTATATTTGTAACGATGGTCGTACCGCGGCAAAAAATTGACTCCCGGCCGGGAGTCATTTTGCTGGTGAAGAAAGTTGAGCCGCAGCTTGTCGTCACCGAACAAACTGAATGTGAGTTTCGCCTGTGTTGTCCAGCGCTTATCGGGATTCATGGGAACATAACTTCCGTCGCCCGATTTCTGTACAACCCACAGTGAATCATTATTTGAGCTGAAGTCGGACAAATCGGTTGGCAAAAAAATTCTCTTGCCATAGAGATATCCATCGTTGTAGTACAATCTGCTTGAGAGAAAAAATGTTGCGCCGGGGAACATTGTCCCGCTCAAGTTTCCATCAACATTGTAAATATCCTGCGGTCGGACCCGGTCAACATTTGGGAAAAGACCACGGTTCGAACTAACGTAATCGCCCGTATACGCGGAAAAATCCGCCGACAGTTTTTCGCCACCGTCTTTCGTCACTTGATTGACAACGCCGGAGAGCGCTTGTCCGTACTCAGCGTTAAACGTTCCGCTGATAACTTCAAGCTCTTGAATCGAGTTTGTCTCTACACTAACACCCGAGCGACCCGAATACGCGTCGGTTACGGGAATCCCATCTATCATAAAGAGTACTTCGCCGCTTCGACCTCCGCGGAAATGTCCTTCAACAACTCCAGCCTGTAAATTGATGAGCGCAGAAATATCCTCGACAGGATACGCCTTGATTTGCTCCGCGCTGATTTTTGCTGACGATGAGGTGAGATCTTTTTGAATCATCGGACGCTCGGCAACGACTACTTGTTCACCAAGCGCGACGGAAGATTCCTTCAAATCGAAATCGATTTTGGTAGTGATATCGATGGAGACTTGCACCTTCGATACTTTCGAAGGATGATAGCCAACGGATGAACTGGCAAGCGTGTACGTGCCGGGTGGAATGTTGATGATGACATACTGACCGTTGACGTCGGTGGAAGCGCCAAGCTTCGTTCCTTCGATCAGAATGTTGACACCAATGAGGCCTTCTTTCGAAGAAGCATCAATTACTTTTCCTGCAATCTTGCCTGATGTTCCCGCAATAACTGGTGACGTGAAGAAAAGAAGCGAGCAGATAATGAGCAACGAACATAAGCGGGTCATGGCTTACCCAGAAAAGTTGTACAAGATAAGAAAGGGGCGCAACAGGACGCTGCGCCCCCGCTTGAAGTTACTTCATGAGAACCATTTTGCGTGTAAGCACAACATTCTGTGTTTCAAGTCGGTAGAAGTAAATGCCGCTTGCCACCGATGCGCCGAATTCATTTTTGCCATTCCACTGAACTTTCCATGAACCTGCAGTTTGCAGATCGTTCACGAGTGTTCGCACTTTCTGCCCGATGAGATTATAGACATCGAGACGTACTTGACTCGTTGACTTGAGGTCATAGTTAATCGTGGTTGATGGATTGAATGGATTAGGATAATTCTGCTCCAACTTGTAGTCGGATGGAATTGTTGAGCTGATGGGCTTCGGTCCGTTCTCATCGACCGACGTGACCACGTCAATCCCATTGACAGAGAAGTCATCATAGTACGCAACACCTGTCCACAAGGGGTACGCACGCGGACGAACAGAAACTGCGCGCACGGCATTGTCCGGCACCGTGATGATGACTTGATATTGCGTCCAGTTCGACGAAGTATCTTTCAACACGAAGCGATATTCGCCTGAACTATGTTCATCAAAACCGCCCGCATCGGCAAACAACTTCCTGTGCCATGTCCATGTAAAGCCGAGCGCATACGACGCGTTGAAAACAGAGTCCTTTTTGATACTTCCTGTTCTCATCCACGCGCTGAACACGTACTTCTTGCCGACGCTATTTGCCGGAACCGGAACTGTTTCGGTGAACCATATCAATTCGCCCGAAGGACGACCGACCGGCGCGGTAATTTTGAGTGAAGAAGTTCCGGTGCGTGCTTGCTCAGTGGTTACACCGGAGCCGGGGAAGTAGGTACGGCCATCGTTGCCGCCATCCGGCGCTTGCCAATACTGCCAGCCCGAATCGGCTTCAACAAATCCATTCCAGTTTTGTCCCGCCCATGTGGTGCGACCAACGTGAATGAAGTTATCTGCCCATACTGTACCTGTGGCATTTACTCCACCTTCCACCGATACTCTCATGCGATACGCATTCACCGGCAGGATTACTGTACCAACACCATTCGTGTCTGCATACCAGTCGCGCGTCGCAACCGTTTGATCGAAGTTGACTGCAAAGGGCACTCCGCCGATCAATGCTCCAAGTGTATCATAGAAATAGAACTTCAACTGCCACCGCGCTGCGTCGTTTGCAGGTGCTGTGTTTACGCCGCTTGTTTTGACATACGCACCAAGTTTGATGTCAAC
>JANNUB010000158.1:0-22246 GCA_031394795.1 Ignavibacteriota bacterium
GTCACTGCGAACCGAAATAAGACCTTTCGAGTATCCAAGCCAAACTGTGCTCGACATATCTTCGTAGAACCAATTATTTATTTGCTCAGAGATTCCAATGGAAGGGGTCAGGCTATCACTGTTCTTATTGAGCCAAGCAAAACCAACCGCCTGACCGCCTGGACTTATCCATAGTTCTCCGTTTCGTCTTTCCGTGATTCCAAAAATTCCGTTGGTTCCGCCGGATCTTCGGTCATTTGGGTCGAGATAGTAGCAAATGGATCTTTGGGAGTCAGGATCATATTTGTTCAAGCCGCACATCGTTCCAACCCATAAGACTTGTGCTCTGTCCTCGTAAATATCGTACACGGTGGGGTCTGAGAGAGTGCTGGGCGGTAAGCGACGGAAGAGGTCTTTCGCTACGTCATACATGTTCAATCCGCCGCCTTCAATTCCTGCCCAGAGTGTTCCGCTATGTTCAATACAGAGCGACATAACGTTATTCCCGGAAAGTGAGTTGGTGTCGCTTGGATTGTACTTGTAAGCCTTGAATTGATACCCATCGTACCGATACAATCCATTTCGTGTTGCGAACCACATGAACCCGATGGAGTCGCGCGCAATTCGATTCACGGCTGCGCCGGGCAACCCTTGCTCAACAGAAAACTGCTCAAGCTCAATGCTTTTGACAAGCGGTGGAAGTTTTGTCGCATTACGCGTTTTTTTGATTTGAGAAAATGTGGTCAGGCAAGAAACGCCGAGGATCTCAGCGAAGAAAAAGAGAAGAAGGAAAGTTCGACAAGAACAATTGCTGCACACGGCTCGCTCCAAATTCTGTGCATTCAGTCCGAAGGACTCCTTCGGAGGAAAAGTAAGGTAAGAACAACGTCAGAATTTTACAGAATCCGCGAGGAAAAGTCAAGGTGACCGTCACCTCGCAGAGAGTTCGCGGGAAGGTGACGGTCACCTAAATCTACCCGAGCGGCTTCAAATCGCGAAGCAGTCTTCGCAGCGCGATTGCGTACACATTCTTGTCAATCTGGAATGAGTCCTCGCCCGCGTGTATGACGTTGAGTCGTTTGAGTTTCAAATCGGTGAGCGCATTTCTCATGGATGGGGTGATGTGCGGCGAGCTTGTTCTTTTCACTTCGAACCCGATGCGCGTTCTGCCGCGTACGATCAGCAGGTCAAGTTCAGCGCCCGCATGTGTCCTCCAGAAATAGCATTCATCCTTTCTCGCGCCAAGCCTTCTCATGATTTGACCGATGACGAATCCTTCCCATGACGCGCCGACTTTCGGATGGGATTCAACGTCCTTGAGTGTTTCGAGGTTCAGCAGAGTGTGCAACACACCGGTATCGGCAACGTACACCTTCGGCGCTTTGAGCTGCCGCTTGCCGATGTTCTCATACCACGGAGAAAGCTGACGAACGACAAGTGCGCTTGTCAGCAGGTCGAGGTAATTTCGCACGGTCGTGTCTGCAACGCCAAATGCACGGGCAAGTTCAGATGAGTTCCACGTTTGTCCGTGGTAATGCGCAAGCATAGTCCAGAACCGCCGGAGCGTTGTCGAACGGATTGAAATGCCGAGCTGAGGAAGATCTTTTTCAAGGAACGTTTGAATAAATTCTCTCCGCCATTCGGCGCTCGCCGCCGACGAGGCGGCAAGATATGAATCCGGAAATCCGCCGCGGAGCCAAAGCCGCTCATGGTTGTCCACGCCAACTTCATCGAGGGAGAATCCCGAAAGCTCGTGGTAGTAAATGCGCCCGGCGAGTGTTTCCGAACTGTTGCGAATCAAATCGGGGGATGCGCTCCCAAGGATCAAAAACCGCGTCGCCACACGCGGGCGATCAGCAAGAACGCGCAGGATAGGAAAGAGATGGGGCAAACGCTGAATTTCATCGATGATCACGAGTCCCGACAATTTCTTCAGCGTGAGCATCGGATCGGCAAGCCGGGCAACATCTTCGGGATTCTCAAGGTCATAGTAGCGGAGAGGTAAATCCAACCTTTTTCGTAGAACCCGGGCAAGCGTCGTTTTGCCAACCTGCCGTGCACCGATAATGCCGACAACCGGAAAGCGCTTGAGCAGCCCCGTGAGCACATCGAGGTCTTTTGTACGTCGAATCATGGAAACAATATACCTTGAAAATTCGGTGATGTCAACCGACTTTTCAAGGTAGGGAAATCTAAGTCAAGGTGACCGTCACCTTCAACAGAATTCTCCGCGAGGTGACGGTCACCTACCCGAGCGGCTATACATCGCGAAGCAGTCTTCGCAGCGCGATTGCGTGCACATTCTTGTCTATCTGGAATGTCTACGACCCGTGGGGAGTCATCGCCCGCGTGTATGACGTTGAGATGTTTGAGTTTCTCCGAAGGAGTCTTCCGAAGGAATGCCTTCGACACTTCGGACAAATCGGTGAGCGCGTTTCTCATGGATGGGGTGACGAAAACAATACCTTGAAAATTCGATGATGTCAATCAAATTTTCAAGGTAGGGAAATCAATGGTCGCGGCAGATGGACTCCACCTGGTCATAGAGATGGACTCCATCTCTCAGGCTACGCGACGCGCATCAATGCGAACGCTTCACGATGAATCGCGCGAAGATGTTCGGCAACGACGTGATGTTCGGGAAGCTGAAAACGCGGGTCACGCTCGACGAGCGCAAACGCATCGCGTCGCGCTTCGTCGAGAAGTTTTGTATCGGTGAGAATATCTGCAACTTTGAATTCGGGCACGCCGCTTTGCCGCGTGCCGAAGAAATCGCCGGGACCGCGCAACTGCAAATCCACTTCGGCGATTCTAAAGCCGTCGTTCGTCTGCACCATTGTGGCGAGTCGGCGTTCCGCGGCGCGGTGTTCGTCGAGTACTTCGCGCCATTTTGTTGAATCCAGAGAGAGCCGGTTCGCTTTCGTCGCAATCCATTTCTTCGAAAGCAAAACGCAGTACGATTGCTCACTCCCTCTTCCAACTCTTCCCCGCAACTGATGAAGCTGAGACAATCCGAAGCGTTCGGCATTTTCAATCACCATAATCGAAGCATTCGGAACGTCAATCCCGACTTCAATCACCGTCGTTGCAACGAGAATATCAATCTCACGATTCTTAAATCGTTGCATCACGTCATCCTTCTCTTCACTCGCAAGCCGTCCGTGAATCAAGCCGAGTTTGAGTTCGGGAAAAACATTACTCTGGAGTTCCTCGAAGTGTACGGTCGCAGCTTTCAAATCAACTTTCTCTGATTCTTCAATCAGCGGATACACGAAATACGCCTGTCTTCCCTTCTGAATTTCTTCTCTTACAAACTTGAAGACGTTCGTCTTCTCTTCTTCATATCGCAAAACCGTTTTGATTGGCTTCCTGTCCTTTGGCAATTCGTTGATGATGGAAACATCCAAATCGCCATAAAGCGTCAGCGACAGTGTGCGCGGAATCGGCGTTGCAGTCATTACCAGCACATCGGGGTTTCTTCCTTTCCGCCGCAACGATTGCCGTTGCATCACGCCGAAGCGATGCTGTTCATCAATCACGACGTAACCCAGGTTTGCAAACCCGACTTCTTTCTCAAACAGCGCATGAGTGCCGACGACGATGTGCGCAGAGCCGCGTTGAACATCATCCAAAATATCGCGACGCAGCTTCGTTCGTTGTCCGCCAACCAGCAAACGAACATTCACATCAATGTTTTTCAACACACTCGCGAGTGTTTTGAAATGCTGCTCCGCGAGAATTTCCGTCGGCGCCATGAAGACTGCCTGGTAACCGTTCTCCACCGCAATGAGCATCGTCAGCAAAGCAACGATGGTTTTGCCGCTGCCGACGTCGCCTTGCAGCAAGCGGTTCATCGGTTTTGTTGACGACATGTCTTCGGTGATTTCGTTGATGACTTTGATTTGCGCTTGCGTGAGTTTGAATGGCAGCGAATCAACGAGTTGCCGCGCCAGTTTGCTTTGCACGTTGAAGGCGATGCCGTTCGTCTCAGTCTTCACTCCATGCCTTTTGAGCGCGAGTTTCAGCTGAAAATAAAACAGCTCCTCATACTTCAACCTCCGAACACTTTCAGGCAATTCAGATTCGGATTTCGGGAAGTGCACCGCGTTGATGGCGTGTTGCAAAGAAACAAGCCTCTGCCTTTCGAGAAGAGATTGCGGCAGGGTCTCAGCAACCTTCTCAAGATGCTGCCGAATCGCGCCGCCGATAATCCTTCTGAACCCGCCGCTGTCAAGCCCGACTCGCTCTAAATCTTTTCCCGAAGGATAGAGCGGGACAAGTCCACCGGTGTTCAGTGTCTTGCTCCAATCAATTTCAGTTGCTTCCTTTTCTACTTCAAGTTCATCGGTTCGTTCCGCAATCTTATCAACATCTGGATGAACGAGCTGCAATACACCGCTCTCCGAGTCGAGTCTGCGACCATACGCCGTCGGTCGTCCCGACACGGCAAGCGTCTCGCCGATTGCAAATTTCGTTTTCCAATATTGCACGCCACCAAACCAGATGCATTGCATCGTTCCTGTTGTATCGCCGAGAATGAGAACGAAACGCGACTTCCTTCCCATTCCCAGAACGCGAAATGACTTCACTTCTCCAACCACTGTGAAGTCTCTCTTCACGTCAACAACTTCTTCTTGTTCCGGGATTGGAGCGAAAGCGGATTTTCTCAGTTCCGCAATCGTAACGACGGAGGTTCTGTCGAGGTAGCGACGGGGAACGTAGAAGAATAAATCATGGAGCGTGGCAACGCCGAACTTCTCCAACACTTCAGCGCGCCGCTCGCCGATGCCTTTGAGGAATTGGATGGGCTGGGAGAGGATGGTTCGTGGAGTTGGAGAAACAGAGGGCGGCAAGGAAGACACTAATACACTTGTTTATGAGGCAGCGAGTTTTCCAAAACCCGAATAATATCTTCAACAGGTCGCGCCTTGAGTTTGCCTGCGTGAAAGTCTGCGCTTGCTTGGCGGGAATACTGCGCGGTTTCTTCTCGCCACGCTTCAATCTCCCTCCGCTCCAGGATTTCCATAAGTTCTCGCCGTTGCTCAACCGGTAAGTTCATCACATCGTCGAGCACTTTTCCAAAGGAACTGATTTGCGATTCCATCGCTCCTTGCCTTTCGATCGTCTATTTCAATAATAATCTAATGAGAGGTGAGATTCAAACATCCATCAATCAATCAATCCAACAATCCATCAATCCAACACTCCAACAATCCAATTCTCCATTCCGCTAAACCCTTCGCTGGAAAACGCTCAGGGTTGAGAAGACTTCTTCGTCCAATACCAATACAGCGGCAACGACACGATCAACAACACAATGCCGATAATCGCGTTGCGCGTATCTTGCACCAATGTATTCCACACAAACCACCCGGCAATCGCAACGAAGAGCAGCGTCGCGTACGGATAGCCCCATGCTTTGTATGGACGTTCGGCGTTCGGCATTTTTTTTCTTAAGATGATAACACTGACAGCCGTCATCGCATAGAATCCCCACGAACCAAACACAACGTACGACGCAATCTGATCGTAGGTTCCGCTGAGGGTGAGAATCGCACCCCACACGCCGAGCGTAATGATTGCGACATGCGGACTGTGATATTCCGGATGAACTTTGCCGAACGCCTTCGGAAAAGTTCCGTCTGCACCGCCGGCATAAATCGAGCGCGGACCTGCGAGCAACATGCCGTTCGTCGCGCCAAACGTCGAGCACATAATGCCGAAGACGATAAGTCCTGCGCCAACCGGACCGAACAATACTTGCGCGACATCAGCAGCAACACGCGGTGAGCCGGGCATTTGCGAAATGGGGATGATGTACGCGTACGCGAGATTTGCGGAGATGTACAACGCAATCACTGAGAGCGTGCCGATGATGAGTGAGAGCGGAACATTGCGCTGTGGGTTTTTGAACTCGCCCGCCGCGAGCGTTACGTCAATCCAGCCGTCGTACGTCCAGAGCGCGGAAATCATTGCGACGCCGAAGGCGGCAGTCATTGCAGAGCTCCACGACTCGGGCCACCACGGCAGATAATTTGCTGAGCTTCCCTTTGCAGAGAAAACAGCTGCGACGATAATCCCAAGCAGCGCCAGCACCTTTGCCGTCGTGAAGATGTTCATCACCCAACCGCCGAACTTCACGCCACGCACGTTGATGAACGTGACAATCAAGATTACAGCCATGGCGACAACTTGCGTCCAGCCGAACGCAAACTCCATCGGCGTGCCGAGGAAGTGATACTCCGTTTTGTAAAACGCATTCTCGGGACTCACCGCGGGAACGAAGTAGCCCAGGTAGGTAACGAAGGCAATGGCAATCGCCGCCGCCGAGCCGGCTTTGTTGATGAAGAAGTCGTTCCAGCTAAAGAGAAATCCCCAGACGCGTCCGTAGCTATTTTTCAAATAGACATACGGGCCGCCGGCTTGCGGCAGCACGGAGCTTAACTCTGCAAGTGAAAGCGCGCCAAATAACGTAAGCAAGCCGGCAACTATCCAAACCAACATGATGGGGCCCATCGCATGTAACTCGCCCGCGATCTTCGCGGGGGTCAAAAAAATTCCGGAGCCGATGATGACGCCCATGTGAATGGCGATGCCTTCCCGCAAGCCGAGGGCGCGAAGAAGTTGGGGTTTCTGATTTTCCATATTCACTCTCTGATAATCTCGAATGGTGGATTCCTTGTGGAGCGGATCGGAAAAGCGTTTGTGATTTCCGATTTCAATTTACTAAATTACATCGTATTTCCACAGAGAAAAATGAGAACCATGATTCCCATCCCGACTGTTCGAAAAGCATCGCCTGCCGATGCAGCCACGATTCTCGCGCTCGTTGACGCGCTCGCGGATTACGAAAAGCTCGCCCGCCCCGATGCTGAAGCGAAGAAGCGGCTCATCAGCGACATGTTTTCCGAGCACCCGCGCATCAATGCATTTCTTGGCGAGTACGATGAGAAAGCCGTTGGCTACGCGTTCGTGTTTGAAACGTACTCCAGCTTCCTCGCCCTGCCGACACTGTATCTCGAAGATTTGTTTGTGCTCCCCGAATATCGCAGCAAGAAAGTCGGCTATGCGTTGTTCACTGCAATGGTGAAGGAAGCGCACGAACGCGGCTGCGGGCGCATGGAGTGGACGGTGCTCGATTGGAATCAGCTTGCGATTGATTTTTACAAACGGCTCGGCGCGACGCACATGAAGGAATGGCATTTGTACAGATTACTGCGTGCGGATATGGAAAAAATTCCTGTCGCCAAATCACAGCGAGAACTGAAGAGCTGAATTCCTCGTCCGCCGCGCACATTCCACAGCGAGATGGTGGATAGCGCGGGGCGGGTTTGTCGTTCTCACACGTTACGCATCTCTCTTCAATTCGAATCCGATTCACAATCCGGCTGCCGGTCGTATCGCTGCCGACCGATGTACATTCCTCACTCTCCTTCTTCATTCACGCCGACTTGTTCCCTCGCCATTCGGCGTGATTGTTGTGTCTTCTTCTTCGACCATATCACTCTAAGACCAAACAGAAGGAAGACAACACATGGACATTCTCCTGGTTGATGATAATGAAGATTATCTCATGCTCATGAAGGATTTGCTTTACTCCAACGGCTACGCCGTCGTCACAGCCACGGATGGACTCGAAGCTTGCAATATTCTCGAAAACGCTGACATTGATCTTATCATCTCCGACATCAAGATGCCGAAATACGACGGGATCAAGCTGCACGCATTCGCCCGTGAAACGGAAAAATACCGTGACACCAAATTCATCTTCATCTCCGGTTACAAGGATGTGTACAGCGATTTGCTGCAGCTCGACGCGTCGAAGGATTTCCTCTTTGACAAAACCGCTGCCCCGGTCGAAATCGTGAAGTTGGTGAATAACTTGATGTTCAGCAAGTTCATCGGCAAAGCCGCGTAGCTCTTCGAGACATGAAAGGGGAATCCGACCACGGGCTCCCCTTTTACTTTTCTACAAACGTACTCTTCTCTGTTCATCATTCATCACCAAACAGACGAAAGACCGCGCAGTTTCGACATAAATCCCCAACGATTTTTTTGGCAAGCCTTTCGCATGTCTCTTCAGTGAAAGTGAAAGGTGCGGAGCTACAGTGGATATTCTCTTGGTTGATGACAATGCGGATTACCTCTTCCCGATGAAGGAAGCGCTCTACTCACGGGGCTACACTGTGTACGCGGCGGAAGACGGGGTGGAAGCGAGCAGGATCATGACGGCAACAAACGTAGACCTGATTATCTCCGACATCAAGATGCCGAAGATGGATGGCATGCAGCTGCACGAGAGCGCGCGTAAGCTGGCGCAATACGAAAAAACGAAATTTGTCTTCATCTCCGGCTACAAGGAAGCGTACGAAGAGCACATCGCGTTGAATCCCGAGAGCGACTATTTTCTGGACAAGACGGTGGCGCCGCAAGAGATCGTGAAGTTTATTGACAGACTCCTGTTCGGCAAGTTTGCCGAAGTGTGGGTGTAACGATATGAAACCCCGAGGTATGAGATGAATATACTTTTAGTTGATGACAATCTGGACTATCTGAACTTCATGAAGGAGTCCCTCTTTTTGAACGGCTACACGGTGTTCGCAGCAACGGACGGAGCTGAGGCGTGCAAGATGCTCGGCAAACCGGACATTGATTTGATCATCAGCGATATCAAGATGCCGACGCTCGACGGGATCATGCTGCACTCGTTCGCACGCGAGCTTGAGCGCTACAAACGCACAAGATTCATTTTTATCTCCGGGTATGGCGATGCGTACAGAGATGCCCTTTCTCTCGATCCGGAAATAGATTTCTTCTTCGACAAAACAACCCCCGTCGCCAAACTACTGAAATTCGTGGACAACCTGATGTTCGGAGAATTTGCTGGCAAGTGGGTGTGAGGGGGACACATCTACTTGCAAAGGCAGGCACGAAGCCGCGAGGCTTCGTGCCTTTTTTTTGAATGCCCACAAGAAGGTCTACGACCTCATAGAGGTGGAACCTCGTAGAGGTGGAACCTCGTAGAGGTGGAGTCCATCTTACAACTTCGCCGCAAGAACCACCACCCTCTTCGCAGTTTCAACAACTCCTCCGCGATCATCAATCGCCTCCAGCAGAACGATGTACACTCCGATGCGCGCTTTCTGTTTGTCATCATCCATCCCATCCCAGACAATGCTTCCGCGTGACCCGCTCGGCTCGTTGTTGGCGAGCGTGCGGATCTTTCGCCCCGTTGCATCATAGACTCTGGCGCGAATCATCGAGACTGTCAACGGCAGCTCATACTGAATGATTGCCGCATCCTCCCTCCCATCGCCGTCGGGAGAGAAGGGATTCGGATTGATCATGAGTTTTGATTGCTGCGCCAGCGTCGCCGTGTAAACGCTGTTCTGTTTGGAAGGTGTCCCGCCGACACGCAGGGCGCACGTTGTCCAATTGCGTGAGACATTCGAGGAGAGATGTGGGTTGATCTTTTCAAGCGAGCGTCCGGTCTTATCGGTCACGTTCGGATTGTGCCACGAGGGAAAGAAACTGACGCTGTCCACAATCAAGCCGGAAGGGTCAACCAAAACAACATCATCACCATCGTTGTTCAATCCTAAGGAGGACTGATTCATAATTTGAACGAGGCGTTCATCAGCCGCCAATGGAAAGAACTGCAGCAGACTCGAATCGGACGCAAGCACGAGGAATTCGCCCGGATGAATTATTTTGGATTTCGTAGAGAGCTTGAATTCATTCACGCCGCCTGATGTTGCGCGATCGCGCATTTTCCACTGCGCGACGTCAACATCGCTTTGGGTCGCATTGGTGAACTCGACAAACTCGGCTTGACCCGTCAGCGGCGCGTACATAATTTCGTTGATGACGAGAGAGCGCGCTGCAAAACCGACCCGGACAACGGCATAGGCGATGTTATTCGAGACTCTCTCGTCCGGCGCATAGTTCACCTGTGCGATGATACGATGCACCCCACTTGCCGGCTGTGTCCAGTCAACCCGTACAGTCGTGGATTCCCTCGGCGACAATGCGGAGGAGACGTTTTGCTCAAAGAACATCTCCGTATTGGATGCTACTGAATCGCCATCAACATCGTCGAAACACCTCAGCGTAAATGCTGTGCTGGGGAGCTTTCCCGCGTTCCGCACCATGACGTCCAACCTCGCATTTTCGCCAGGACGCACAGTATCGGATGAAACGCGCACTAACCGTAGATCATGATCAAGAAGGATCTGGGAATTCCGTCGGGTTGGCGTTGCACCGATTGAGTCAACCGACGTTGCCCAGTTCACGGAATCGTTCGCCGCCGCGAGCGCGTCTATCCTTTCCAGCGACCTGCCGCCGCTTCCTCCCCACGCCGCGCGATAGAACACCGAATCCATCACGACTCTTCGATTATCCAGCAGCGTTACCGCATCGCCACTGTTGTTCAACAAAAATGTCGGCAACGAGGCGCTTTGAATGAGCTTTTCAGTTACCGACGGATACGCTTGTCGAAACAGCGCTGAATCTTTGGTGAACACAATGTACTCGTTCGGAGGAAGCTGCAGCCGTACATGTGCAATTTCATACCGAGACGTACTCGAACGATTTCCGATGGCCCATTTCTCCAGGTCGAGCGTATCGCTCCGCGTATTAAGCAGCTCCACCCATTCAGGGACTCCTGCGTTTGGAGCGTACATAATTTCGTTGATGCGCACCGACCCTGCCGGATAGCCGACGATGATTTGTCCGACGCGGGTATTGTTCGTCGTATCTTCATCCGCACCGAATTCAACTCTCGCGATATACGATTGTCGTCCGGCTTGTGCATTTCTCACTGCGAACGCAACCGAAATGGAATCGAGCGACGGCAACGAACGAATCGTCGAGCCTATCAATTCGCTTGGCTGCGGAAGCGAATCCGAATTCACGTCTCTATACAATTGGAGCGTGAACGACGCGACCGTTTCTCGTCCCGGATTCTTTATCGGAACAAATACTTGCAGTGAGTCGCCCGCATTCGGAAACGGCGGAAAGAACCTCAGCGAATCAACACTCACGTCGCGATCCTTGCGCGTCAACGAGTTCCGCTCGCCGGGCGTGCTGCGCGCCGCGTTGCGCGTCGTGCCCCAATTGGTTCGTTCGGTAGACGCGGCGAGCGGGTCAATGCGTTCCAGCGAGCGGCCACCGGAGCCTCCCCAGAGAGAAGAGTAGCGCACGCTGTCCATCACGATTGCGCGGTTGTCATACACAACAACGGCATCGCTCGTATTGTTGAGAGATGGAAAACTCGAAACGCCGAGGACCGGCGAGAGAATTTCCGGGTGAATCGTCAGAAGGGTCGCGGGACTTTTTGTCAACACGGCGTAGCCGTTCGGCGCGATGTTGATCTCCTGCGTTGTAATAACTCGCCTGCTCGTCCGGCTGCTGTCGGAGATAAGCCAGTTGCGCAGACTGATGGAATCGCCACGGGTATTGTACAGCTCTACCCACTCAGGCTCGGGGCTCGACGGCCCGTACATGATTTCGTTGATGACAATGCTTCGCGCGCGATATCCTATCGAAAACGTCGCGGTCCGTTGGTTGTTGGAGAGATTCTGATCGGGAGGATAGAGCACGCGTGCAATGACGAGTCGGAACCCCGCTTCGAGTGCTCCGACGTTTCCCATCAACTCCACCGAATCGGAAACGCCAAGCGGCGACGCGGCGGCAACGATGCTTCGCAATTCCGAAGGCTGAGGAAGCGAGTCGTTGTTCGCATCAACGTAGAACTCCACGGAAAAATTTTGTGCGGATTGTTGTCCGGGATTTTTTATCTTTGCTACAGCAAAGACCGGGTCCTGCTCGAGGGGAAACTGCGGGACGGAGCGAATGTTCACGAGCGCAAGATCGTTTCGTACTTGCGTTGCAACGGTAATATCATCCATGCGGAGTGTCGCGGACGCACCTGCATCTGCAACAATGCGCCATCGCAACTGCACCGCGCTGCTTGTTGCAAGCGACGCCGGCAGTCCGAGCTTGACTTGGACGTAGCTATTCGGATTCGTATTTGTCAGTGAATCGCCGAGAGGGAGCGTATAGGTATTCCCGCCGTCGAGCGAGGCTTCCACCAGCATGCGCGCGTTGAACGTTGCGGAACGTCGCACATAAAACGTCAGCGTGTCGGGGACCGTGTTCGTGAAGTCGAACAGCGGCGAGATAAGCGTCTGACTGATTCCCGCATTCGTAACGCCGGCGGAATTCGGACTTGAGCGCGGGTTGGTCGTCCCCGCGGTGAAATCGTTGGCGCCCGGAATACGGTTTTGCGTCGAGCTCCAGCCGGGCGGAAGCGCCGGCGGCGAAAGCGAATCGAAGTGTTGAATGTGTGGAAAGTTCGTAATTTGTGCGGAACAAACCGAGGCGAGTTCCCCCAACATCACCACGGCTCCGAGGAAGGGGAGCGCGAGCCGTTTCATGGATGCGAGACAGATTATTGTGGACGCCAGAAATATACATCTTCCCCTTTGACAAAAGCAATCCGATTTTATGAGCGATCCTGTTTCCAAAAGCACATCCGAAATATCAAAAAAAGTCCTCGTGGTTGAGGACGAGCCCGGGTTGCGCATGATTGTCGAATCCGAGCTTACGCGCGCCGGCTATCATGTGGAAGCGATCTCGAGCGGCGTTGAAGCGATAGCGTTTTTGTTGCGGAACAGATACGATCTCGCGATTCTCGATATTGCGCTCCCCGGGAAATCAGGCGTCGAGCTTCTCCAATTCATCCGCGATCGAAACATGCCGACGCGCGTCATCCTGCTCACCACCATGGAAGGACTTCCCGCCGCGATCAAAGCCGTGAGGTTGGGCGCGGATGATTACGTTCCAAGACCGTTCGATGCAGAATACTTGCTGAACACCGTGCGGATGGTGTTGGGCTTGAACCGATAAAACAATGGAAAAGAAAAAGAAATTCCTCTTCGTCTCACTCTCAGGATTGATCGGCGACATCGCCTGGCAAGTGTTCAAAGAAGGACATGAGGTTCGCTACTTCATCAACGCGGAAAAAGAACGCGACATCTGCGACGGCTTCGTTCCGAAATCGGATGATTGGGAAAAAGACGCCGAGTGGGCGGACGTGATTATCTTCGACGACACGCTTGGTCAAGGAGAAAAAGCCGAAGCGCTGCGTAAGAAAGGAAAAGCCGTCGTCGGCGGAACGCCCTACACCGACAAGCTCGAGGACGATCGCTCGTTCGGACAGGAAGAGTTGAAGAAGCACGGCGTCCCGATCATTCCGTACGCGGACTTCGATTCGTTTGACGCCGGAATTCAATACGTACAAGAGAACCCGGGTCGCTACGTGCTGAAACCGAGCGGCGAAGCGCAGAACGTGAAGCGCAATCTCTTCGTCGGTGAAGAGGACGACGGCAGCGACGTGGAGCGGATGCTCGAAGCGTACAAGAAAGCGCTCGCCGATGAAATCAAAGTCTTTCAGCTGCAGAAGAAAATATCCGGAGTGGAAGTTGCAGTCGGCGCGTTCTTCAACGGACATCGGTTCATCTATCCGATCAACATCAACTTCGAGCACAAGAAACTCTTCCCCGGCAACATCGGACCCTCAACGGGCGAGATGGGAACTTCGATGTTTTGGAGTGAACCGAACCGGCTGTTCCAACAAACACTTCTCAAGTTAGAACACAAACTCGCGGAAGAAGGCTACGTTGGCTACATTGATTTGAATTGCATCGTGAACGCGAACGGCATTTATCCGCTCGAGTTCACCTCGCGCTTCGGCTACCCGACGATTTTCATTCAGCAGGAAGGAATGATTACGCCCATCGGACATTTCTTTTGTGAGATTGCCGAAGGACGCGACCCGAAGCTGAAAACGAAAAGCGGATTCCAAGTCGGCGTCCGCATCGTCTGCTCGCCCTACCCGTTCGATGACGAGCCGACGTTCAACGCGATGTCGAAGAACGCGGTCATTGCGTTCAAGCGCGGCGTGCCGGAAGAGGTACACATCGAAGACGTAAAACTTGTGAACGGGCAGTGGCTCGTTGCAGGCACATCAGGCGTCGTGCTCGTCGTTGTCGGACTGGGACAGACGATGCGGCAGGCGCAAGCGCAAGCCTACGCGCGCATCAAGAACTTCGCCATCCCGAACATGTACTACCGCACCGACATCGGCGACCGGTGGGTGGAGGATTCGGATAAGCTTCATACGTGGGGGTATCTCCGGTAGTGCGCGACATTCTTCGGACGAACATACATCGGCGAGCCGACCCTTCACAGTCGCTCACGATGTTGATCATCTCTGAAACACCAACGCAGCGAACGTTCTCGGCCATCGGATACGCCTTCTCACCGGGATAAACAACCCACAACAAATCTAACTTCAAGTCCTCAAGCGCGGATCTCATGGATGGCGTCATCCGCGGCGCGTCTTGATACTTGAACTCAAACCCGACACGTTTACCGTTTCGGAGTAACAGCAGATCCAATTCGGCGCCGCCGTGCGTTCCCCAAAAATAAACGTTATCCTCCCCGACGTAGCCCACCAAGCCCTCTCTGAAAATCTTCTAATGTAGTTTCTTTCCCATCTTTTTTTCCTCTAAGGAGGTGAATCGCATTGATTGTTCACTCCTTTTGACTAATGCGACGTAGGTAACAAAGTTCGCGACGTCGCTGATATGCAGCTCCCCTCCGATTGTGTTAATTGTCCCGTGCGTAGTTCAGGCATTCCTTCACAATCAGCATAGGAGGTTTTATGACACGCTCTTTCTTTGTCCTTGCCGCGGCAGTTTCCATTCTCGGCTGTCAAAATCGTGGAGGCGATCCGCTGAACCCAGCGGCGCCATCAACGGTTTCGACCGTTGTAAAAGCGCCGGGCGCGAAATGCTTCTCACTCAACACAGTGCTGCATGTGCCCGGCGAGTTCAATTCGTTTCTCGATATGAAGGCGGTGGTGTGCTACAATGTCGTTGTTCTTCAACGCGATCCGATTCCACCCAATCTTCAGTATGAGATTCAGGCTGCGATTACGTTCGACGCTGCGCTGAGACCGTTCGGCGAGGAGGGTCCGGAATCGAGAGCTAACGGCTCGTCCAGAGATGTCGTCGAGCTTTTCGACTATGAGTCTTTTCAGATTCGAAAGCGCCACAACATCGTCGGACTGCGGTTGAACGTGCTCGTGCAATATCAAGTTTCTCTATCAGCCGATGGTTTGGGGAGTGTTGAGGTTGTAGGCGTTCAGCTCGAGAGGCAGAACAATAGCGTTGACGATGCAAGCTGAATGGGCAGAAAGCCTCGATGCGACGTGAGCGATAGTCTTTGCAACGCAGGTGATATGCAGCCGGCGGGCAAATGTATTTTCTTGTGCCCGCTGACTAACCCGTTTGCGCTAACTGAAGCAAATTACTCAAGGTTGGCTATTCGATAACGCTTTTCGTTTGTGAACTCAATGCAATTGAACGAAACCAACGTACCGTTCCACGACTTCCGGTTGACGAATCGGGAGGAAGAAATTGCAACGTTGCTTGCAACGGGACTAACGGCAAAGAAAATTGCGGAGAGCTTAAAGATTTCATCCGAAACAGTTCGCTCGCACACACGGAGTATTTTTCTCAAACTGCGTGTGAAGAACAAAGTGGAGTTGGCGGGAAAGATGTTTCGAGCGCAGCATAAACTGTAGCGCGGGCCTCCAGCCCCGCAAATGGTCGAGTCTGTCCGAAGGACTCCTTCCGGAGGAGACTCGACCTACAAACATAAACGACACTAACTCACTATCCCTCACACTTCCTCAAAGGAGGATTTATGCAACAAGTATTTCGATCCCTGTTGGCATTGCTCAATACAGTTTCCGTGAAACGGACTGTACTCATCCAAGTTGCCATTTTTATTTGCGTAGGATTTGCCGGCGCAACCATTCGTCGCGTACCACAGAATTTTCCCACCATTCAATCCGGCATCAACGCTGCGGTCAACGGCGATACCGTTCTTGTCTCCGAAGGAACATTCTTTGAAAACATCAGGTATCGCGGCAAAAGAATCACCGTGGCAAGCCTGTATCTTTTGGACCAAGACACGATGCACATATCAAGGACGATCATCAACGGCAGTCAACCGACGCATCCCGATAGCGGGTCGGTGGTGTCATTCCTCGCTGGAGAAGATACAAACTCTGTCTTATCCGGATTCACTATCACCGGAGGGACGGGTACACTTGATTCAACTGGGACCGCTCGGGCCGGCGGAGGAATACTTTGTTTTAGAGGTGGAGCGACGATTCGTTGGAATAACATCGTCAACAATGTGGTGGTGTTCAGCGGGCAGTACGCCTCTGGCGGAGGGATTTATACTGGCGTTGACCTTACGATTATTGAAAATAATGAAATCGTTGGCAATAGCGTCCAGGGTGAAAACGTTTGGGGAGGCGGAATGTTTACGTTCGGCGATGTCCGCATTATCAATAATCGGGTAGAGAACAATATGTTGAGAGCCTTAAATGGCACCACGTCGGGAGGCGGCATCGGCTCACAAACCACAAGCACGGGCGCGGCGCACGTATTGATAAAGAATAACATCATTCGGGGAAACACCTCTCAGACCCTCTCCTCGACATCGGGTTGTTACGGCGGTGGACTTGATATCTATTATCCTACAGTTGAGTTGGTTGGCAATACGATTGCATCAAACACCACCTCAAGCATTTCGTTCACACATGCACCGGGATTTCGTGTTATTCGAACAGGGCAAGGGAGTCTCATCAACGGCAATATTGTCAAACATAACCGTGAGATCGGAACTGCGCCGAGCGTTTCGGCGGGAGGTATTGCCGTTTATTACTGTAGTCCGCTCGTTACCAATAATATCATTGCCGATAACAGCGCAGTGTTCGGAAGCGGTATATACGTTATCGGACCCACCACTTCAATGAGTTCACACAATCCCGACAAAGCGGATGGGGGGCTGTGTATTGCTGCAAGCAGGGTTTCTACTCAACAGAATAGCGCGTCAGCGATACTTGGCATTCCTGCGATCACCAACAACACGATTGTAGACAATACAGGCGGGGCCGGCATTCGTGTGAACAATGCAAACGTGGTCGTTCTCAATTCCATCCTTTGGGGAAACACAGGTGGACAAATCTCCATCGGGACGACGGGGTCCGCGGAGGTTCACTATTCGGATATTCAAGGCGGCTGGCCAAGCGGGACGGGTAACATCAACGCCGATCCAGCGTTCGAAGACTCTCTTTATCGTATTGGCACATTCAGTCCGTGCATTAACGCTGCCATTGACTCATTGCAGATAGGTGGAGTCTGGTATCGCGCGCCGCGCACAGATTTCTTCGGGAGCCCCCGGCCGAACCCCGCAGGCAGTCGTCCCGACATTGGATCTCATGAAGCACCGGGAATTGCCCCGCCTTCTGCAACGTATACTCGCCGTCCCAACCTCGCCATTCCCGATGGAGCTCCCGCGGGTGTATCGGACACGATGAATCTTCCGGCAATCGGCGCGGGAATGTTTCAACTCGTGATTGACACGTTAAACCACACGTACGTTGGGGACTTGAAGATGACACTCACATCGCCGAACGGCGACACGGTTGCAATCATGAATTCGCCCGGCGACGGACCATTTGGAAGCAGCGGCGATAATTTTATCGGAACTGTTTTCTCGGATACCGCGACACGTGCAATCGAATCCATACTTCCTGCCGATGCGCCTCATACCGGCTACTGGACACCCGATGGACAACTCGGGACGTTCGAAAACAAAAATATTCCGGCGGGCACATGGAGGCTCTTCGTTTCTGACACCTATCCTGTTGATGCCGGAACGCTTGTACGCTGGACGATACGAATCATCCCGCCGACGTCGAGCACGCCGCCATCCATCGCCTCGACGCCGCTGTCGAATTCCGGTTCGATTGTGAATCGGGTTGTCCCGGTACGCATATTCGATCTTGATGGTATTGCCACGGGAACGGGCGCGCCGCGTCTCTGGCACAAGCGCAGCACCGATGGCGCGTACACGGCGGTGGTTGCCGATTCAATTCGGAGCGGGAATTATTCCTTCAGTATTCCGGGAAGAGCCGCAGGCACACGCGTTCAATATTATATTGCAGCGCAGGATGTGAACAACAACATGAGCACATTGCCGCGCGGCGGTTCAGGCATCAACCCGCCCGGCTCGACTGTACCACCAACCGTGTACAGTTATATCGTTCAGAACTCGTTGCTCGCCGGTTCGTACAATGTCGGCGCAGGCGGAAACTTTCCAACGCTGGATTCTGCTTTCAACAAGTTGAACATTGATGGAATCACCGGAGCTATCACATTGAATCTTACGGACACATTGTATGTCGCAACTCCTCATGCGATGACTGCAACGCAGCAGTTACTGCAACGTGCGCGCGAGAATCAAAAACAATCAATCGTGCAACCGGAACATGGAATTGCGAACGCAGACTTCTCGCCCGCCATGCCCTCGGGCATTACAAACGGCTTCGTGCTGGAGGGACCCATCTCAGGCGCGAGCGCAACGAATCGAATTACCATCAGACCGGCAACAGGCAAAGCAGTGCGCATCACGGGTAATGTTTTCAACACGGTTCTGCTTACCAATGCAAGCTACGTGACTATTGACGGTATCGGATTGGCCGGCGCAACACGACTCACGGTCGAATGTCCTTCAACCGATGTCGGGAATTCCGCAATCGGGTTGATCGGCGATTGCGACAATACCATCATTCAGAATATTACCGCACGCGGACTCTTCAATGCAAGCAACGTCATCGAATTTGATGCCATCAATGAAAATGCGACACCGGATAGCAACATCATTCGGAACAACAGTGTCCCATCCGGTCGCTACGGCATTCTCTTTGTGGGAACGGCAACAGCGTTGGCTAAGGGCAACCGCATTACGGGCAATCTTATCGGTGCGGCAGCAGATAGTATCGGTGAGTTTGGGATTTGTTGCCAAGGCACAGCGGGAATGAGCGTTGACAACAACGTCGTTCGGCGACTACGAGACGCAGGCATCAACCCCTATATCGTGGGGATCTATTATGAATGGCGGCACCTGAATTCAAAAATCTGGAACAATGTCGTGTATGATATGAAAGGCAGCACGGGAAATCAGGTGTGGGGGATTTTCATTCGTAGTCAGTTTGCCGCGGATGCTACGGACGCAGACATGTACAACAACATGGTCTATGATCTCAATTCGCAGTCGTCCGCAACCACGAGCATCGGCGGCATCTATGTATCAACGGGTCAACGCGATACTGTTGCGTATAACTCAGTGTTTCTTACCGGCAATGCCAATGGCTTACTGAGAACGTCGACCGCCGTTTGGGCAGAAACCCCCGCCAGTCAGGTGTTTCGCAATAACATTTTCGTCAATACGAGAACGGAAGCATCCGGCAGAAGAGCGTTGGTGTTTTACAAAGAGTCGGCAACTTCGACCATCAGCTCCAACTTTAACGATCTCTTTGTGCTGTCGCAGCCCAACAGCTACATCGGCGGAGTCGGTACGGCAAACTATACCACGATTGCAGAGTGGCGAAGCATTGGGTTCGATGCACAGAGCGTGAGCGTCAACCCGGCGTTCAGAGCACCACATCTTCATCTCGATTCGACCGTTGCAACGTCGTTGAATGGAGGAGGTACGCTGATTGCTGGAATCACGCGGGATTTCGACGGACAACTTCGCAATGCAACGCGCCCCGACATCGGTGCGGATGAGATTGACACGCCGACGGGAGTCGCTGAAAACACCGCGCCTCACGAGTTCGCGTTGTTCCAAAACTATCCCAACCCCTTCAACCCATCAACAGAAATAAAATTCTCCGTCGGAGAAAACGGACGCGCAACGCTCGAAGTCTTCAACATCCTCGGACAAAAAGTTGCAACGCTGTTTGATGGAGTTGCACAGGCGGGACAGTATTACAAGGTGAAGCTGGATGGTACTAATCTCGCGAGCGGAGTGTATCTTTACAAGCTGCAAAGTGGCGCGAGGAGCGACGTGAAAAAATTATTGCTTCTCAAATAATCCCGCCCCGCGGGACTGATGCTGTTGAAATGAAATCATTCTTTCGTAGGGACGTTCAATTCCTGCCCACCTTCATTGACCCAATAAGGCAGGCGGGGAACGTCCCTACAAAAGTTATTCAATATTCCACAAACAGGAGAACAATAATGACACCCGGAACCCATTTACGATCACTCACGCTTCTTGTCCTGCTTGCTTCATCGCTCGCAGCTCAAGAAATCCCCATCACCACATCATCAGAAGAGGCGCGGGCTCTGTACATACAAGCCCGTGACCTCGGCGAGCGGGTTCGCTCAAGCGAGGCGAAGCCGCTTTTGGAACAAGCCATCGCAAAAGACTCAACCTTTGCTCTCGCCTATCTGGAACTTGCATCCGGCCAGCAATCCATATCTGACATGCGCGCCTTCGTTGCAAAGGCGCTCGCATGTAGTGAGAAGGCATCGCCCGCCGAACGCATGTTGATTCAAGCGGCGCAGGCGCGGCTCGACAACAACAGTGGAAAGGAAAAGGAACTGCGGGAAAAGCTTGCGGAATTATTTCCCGCTGATAAGCGTGTTCTCTATAATCTCGGACTCTACTATCAATTTTTCGATGGGAATATCGAGGCGAGCATTCAGCCTTTCAAAAAGGCGATTAAGATTGACTCGCAGTATCACCCTGCCTACAACAATCTCGGTTATGCATATTCAAGTCTGGGCAAGTACGACGAGGCGGAACAGACGCTCAAGAAATACGTGGAACTCATACCAGCAGAAGCGAACCCGCATGATACGTATGCCGAAGTGTTGATGAAGCAGGGAAAAATTTCAGAATCAATCGTCGAATACAAAAAGTCGCTTGCCATCGATCCGACGTTCTATTATTCTCACATTGGACTTGGCACAAATTACGTCTTTCTCGGCAGAGGCGGTGAGGGAAGAACGCAATTCAAGAAGCTCTTCGACATCTCGGCGAACGCGCTCGAACGGTATCAAGCGATTGAAGCTGCTGCGCGATCGTATCTCATTGAACGTAAATTTGAGAACGCGGTACAGGAACTAGAACACGAGTCTGCGCTTGCGTTGCAGATGAAAGACACGGCGATTGCTGCAGTTGCCGCTGCTGCGGTTGTTGAGATACTTGCAGAGGCAGGCAAGACCAAAGAAGCAGAGAGCAAACTCATGAGGGCGAAAAAATTAGTATTTCAGCCAACATCGTATGGAGAAATGAATGTTCTGCACGCTGAAATAACTCTTGCTCTAAGCCGTGCTCGAACGGACGACGCAAGAGCAACGCTGGCCGAATACAAGAAGCGAGCGGAAACTTCGGCGAATGGGAACCAACTCAAAGAGTCGCACTCGTTAGCTGGTAGAATTGCCCTGAAGCAGAAACGCTACGATGATGCGCTCACCGAATTGCAGCAAGCCGATCAACGCAACGCGCAAACACTGTTCATCACCGCGCAAGTGTATGCGGCGAAAGGCGACAAGGCGAAAGCAAAAGAGTTCATGAGCAAAGCCGCCAACTTCAATGACATGTCGTGGGCGTACGCGCTTGTGCGGAAGAAGGCGAAGGAAGAATTGGCAAAACTGAAATGACAAAGTCATTCTGAGTCCCGCCTTCTGTTGGCGGGACGAAGAATCTGCTTTCTGAAGCGGGAGCGATTCCAGAAACTTGCGAGAGGTTGGGACTTCTCTCCGGTGGATTAGGGTGGAATCGCTCGCCGCTTCAAAATCTCCGCTTCTTTTTGCCGAACATGCTCTTGATTCCTCCGGCTATTGCTTCGACGGGAACAACTGTGATGCGTGGCGTGAGCCGATACCGCAGTATTCCGGGATAGACGACGGCGAGTCGATCCAGTTTCAGCTCATCAATTGCGGTACGCATTGAAGGAGTGAGTCTCGGCGCATCCATCCGCTTGCACTCGCTGCCATGCTTCAAGAGTACCATGAAAATCCTTCACCGCAAGACGATATTTCATGGTCGTGTTCGAGGCGACAAAAAGTTGTTCTTGACTCTCGCCAGCCTCTTCCCTAACTTCTCTCACAGTTTTTTTGACCTCCCGTTGTTTTCAAGTCTTCAGAGTACAGCCATGTTTCTGCATGCAGTATGTTTCCGGGTCTTCGATCTCGTAGAGGGAATCGTGCTCGGCACCAGCGTCGCTTTTTTATCTCTCAACCAACAAACCCATTGAAGAGCCAACCTGTTTACCAAAAAACTGAGCCGAGGATTCTGGAACGTATTGCCAACCATCATTGGAAATTTT
>JANNUB010000175.1:0-1814 GCA_031394795.1 Ignavibacteriota bacterium
TGTTGCTGATTACGGAAAGGACAACCTTATGATCAGTAGAATTTGGCACGGTTATACAATCCATGCTAATGCGGATGCATATGAAGCACTTAGGACTTACGCAAGACGCATCTGGATAGCAGGCGACTTGAGTTGTTGACGCAAATAGTCGTCTAAAAGATCATGCTTTACGCGATAAATAGTTCGCTGTGTTTCAACTGCCACCTGTTTGAGGCGAACCCAAACCAGAATGGCGCAACCGATATGATTTCTAACGCTTCTGGCTTTGCGGCACTGATTTCCTTCAATACCTGTCAACTGCTTGGTTTCTCGGTGAAATTGCTCAACCTTCCAGCGAAAGCCGCACACATCATGTACGACCTCCACGTTAGACTGGGCCATCTCGTTAGTAACGACATAATCCGTGTGTTGGGTAGACAACACTACTCGGAAAACTTTCACCTTATGATCGGCGGGAAAACCTTTAACTTTGATGATCTTGCCTTGTTGCTTTTGTGCTTCGGTCCAATCCAAACTATCCACGCGTTGGTAAGGTTTTGTTCCACCAGAATCATCTACCTGGCGATTATCTTTGAGCGGACAATAGTAGATTTTGCCAAGTTTTTCGATCTGGAGCATGATTTCCTTGGTGGCATACCAGGTATCCATCAGCACAGCCCAAAAATCAAGGCTTTTTTGATAGACACAATTCATCAGCATGTCTTGCATATGTTCCAGTTTTGTTTTTCCATCGCCTGTCGGGTCATAAATTCGGTAGTCGATAATCCAAAATTGATCAATTTCTGGATTGACGTACACACAAGTGACGATCCCAACGCCTTTGATAACGCCATGCGCATTGCCGCTATATTGGCTTCTCACTAATTCAATTCGGCGTGAAAAGTTCTTGTCAATTACGGTGTCATCAAATACCAAAAATCCGTATGGCGTTAGACGCACTTCGCTTTTGATGTTCTCCCAGACCAGTCGAGGACGAATCTCGTCACCTGCTAAATATCGGTTTGCCATGTCATGGCTGAATTTCTCTGTGTGTTCAGCATAGTTCGTGAGCGTATAATTGATTTGGCTCACCAGTAGATATTGGCAATAATCTAAACGGGTCACTCTTTCTTTTTTCGCTATCATTTCATAACAGTAATAGATTTTCGCTCAACCGTCAACTTTCTGTCTTGCGTAAGTCCTATTATTGATTTTTGAAATATGAAAGTCTCAAATATGCCATAATAGAGGCATGAGACGAAAAGGAACAAGCGAACAATTGGCAGTAGTACGCAATCGAGGGCTTGCCTTACTTGAAAAGGGAAAAAAGCCGAAAGAAGTTGCGGAAATTCTCAATGTCACACCTCGTTGTGTCAATCGGTGGCATCAAGAGAGCAAGAAGCCGAAACGAAAAAAGACTACTCGTTCTGTTGGGCGACCAAGAAAATTAGCCGAAAAGCAAATCAAAAAACTTGAAAAGGCATTAGACCAGGGCGCTTATGCCTTTGGATATACTGGAGATTATTGGACGCTCGATAGAATTACACAAATTATCTGGCAACTGTTCAAGGTGCGCTACCATCCGAGCGGAGTTTGGCATATCCTGGATCGGATGGGCTGGAGTAATCAGCGTCCGCAGCGTCTTCCTTTGCACAGAAACGACGAAACGATTGCGGTGTGGAAGAAAGAAATGTCACCAGAGATAAAAAAAGACTCGTGACTTGAACGCCACACTGGCTCTTGAAGATGAAGCAGGCTTCGCTATGGTTTCGCCTGCGAAACGCACATGGTCACGACGAGGGCAGACTCCTGTGTTCCGTACCAGTATTGATCAT
>JANNUB010000228.1:0-8598 GCA_031394795.1 Ignavibacteriota bacterium
GGCCGGCGGGGACATCGTGCTCGTGAATCCCGCCCATGTAAAACACAGGGGCAGTCTTGAGGAGAATCGAAGGGTCGGGCGCGTTTGCACTCTGACGCTGGGGATTCATGAAAAATTGAATCGTCAAATCATGCGCTATCCGCGGCGCGTCCGGGATCGGCTCGTCCACTTTTCCATTCGTGAAAACATTCATGCAATCGAACCGGAAGAAATCGTTGCGCGCATAAGTCTCGGGATCTTCAGTCGGAGGAATGTCCGACACGGGCGTCACGATCGCTTCGTTGACGAGCGGCGGACGCGGACGTGCAGCGACAATCTGCGGCTCCAGCTCGAGAGTGCCCGGCAAATCTACAACGGTGCGCAACCCGGTTCCATCGAGCGCGCAGGAGAAGACTCCGTAGTCCTTTCCATCGGCGGAGTACGAGCACAGAATCGCATTCGACGAAAGCTCGACCGGATCCGTCGCGAAAGACCCTTCCCTCCCAGTGTCCGGCGATTCATTGGGCGCAAGTCCGACCACATGGTGAGCATAGTCCGCCCCCTTCTTGAACCATCGAACGCCCGTCCCTCCCAAAGATGGAGTCAGTGACGTCAGGGGGGAGAAGACGCTGAGCAATCTTCCGTCGCGCATCAGCGCGGGTTTATAGGTTTGCATTCCTTGGCGGGTGCGGCAGAAGCCCGCGTACAACTTCATTCCCGTACCGTCGGGGTTGATGATGAGTGCGTGCCAGATGTTTGCGATATCATCCGTGAGGGCATGGCGAAGCTCGCGCGTGAGATTGTTCTTCGTGACGTTGCTTGGCATGTCAATATTGACCCACCAGCGCGCGAAGACGATCTCTCCCGACACCGGATCAATGGTCGGCTCTTCACCCCCGCTCCGCTCGGAAGTGATGCGCCGGATGCTGTCGCCGTTCGCTTCCATCAAATAAAGATTGCTCGTACGAACCTTCGCCGCCATTGCCATGGAAGGATAGCGTGTGCTCGCGAAGACGATGCGACCATCCGGCATGTAGCACGGGTCGAAGTCATCGTACTGCACGAAGAGATGTTTCGCAGCGCCGAATTGCTCAAGCGGAAGAACCCGGTTCGAGAATGTCAATTGCCGAAATCCGCCGCTCTCCGAGGCGAGTCTGCGACCGTCAACACCGATTTCAAAAATTCTCCAATTGCTGTCCGCATGCTGGACGCCTGCGAAGAGAATCTTCTTACCGTCCCATGACACGCAAGGGTCGGCAACGTCAATCAGTTTCGTCGAGTCAACAAGTCTGCGAAGTGAACCGTCGCTTGTTCTGAGCACCAACGTGCCGCCGACGATTGCAGTTCGATATTGTGGACCGATGCCGGGCAAATCTCCCGGTGCAGCATTCGGCAGCGCTTTGCGCGAGACAAATACGAGCGGCGGGAGTTTTTCCAATGTGGGCTTTGCTTCAAGGAAAAAAACTCCTGCGCCAACGAACAACAGAACAAGACAAATACCAACGATTGTTTTCGTTGCTGGCATTTGCCTCGATGAAGGTGCAAGGATCATTTCAACACAACCGCCTTCTTTGTGGGTACATAAAGAGAAATTACTTCACTGATGTTACGCAACTACAACCTATACCAAATATTCCCCTCTGTGCGTTGGGATGGAGCGTTGGCGAGAGGGGTTAGGGGTGTGTCTATTGGCTCGAATTCTTGGGGCAATCAATTATTTTACACACCCCTAAATCCCCTCTCCCCTACGCGTCGGCTTTCCCACAGAGGGGACTTTTGGTTTTGCGTAGCGTCAGTTACTTCATTCTCGCGACCGAAGTCGAACGTGACGCCAACGCACTGCCATGCATTTTTTCAAGCCGCGTAATCCGCTCTTCCATAGAAGGATGCAGCATCAGCAACCGTGCAATCCTACCGGTGGTGAGCGGACTGACCATGAACAGATGTGCAGCCGCCGGCACGATGGTCATCGGCGCGACGAATTTCTTTTTTTCCATCGTCCGAATTGCATTTGCCATTGAGAGAGAATTGCCTGAAACCCTGCTCCCTTGGTCATCGGCATGAAACACGCGACGTACGCCGACGAGAGATTGAATACAGAGTGCCGCAATGGGCGCAAGGACCGCAAGCGCGCCGCTGAATGCGACACGCCCTGCCTTCTGAAGCAATGAGGATGCGTAGGTCTCGGTGGTGGCAGTTTGCCGTGCTGATTTCGACGCCAAACCAAACAGAGCGGCTATCGTCGCTGCAACGCAGCCGAAGAATGCGTCAAAGTTCTTGATTTGAATCAGCTGGTGTGCAATCACGCTGCGGAGCTCCTCTGCCGAAAGGGCTTTCAGCAGGCCGGTGGTCAGTACAACGCCGCTTGTGCGACGATTGCGGCTGACCGCGAGAGCATTTGGCGCGTCCTCATCAATGACGAAAATCTCCGGCGCCGGAAGCCGCACTTTTGCGCTCAAGTCCTTGACGACGCCAAAGAGTGTGGGGGCATGATAGACGGTGAGTTTCTCCGCCCTGCACATTTTCAGGACAATACGATTGCACAGCAAATACACGCCTGCGATCAGTATGGCTGCAAGCAGCAGCCCGAAGAACAATCCTTCGTCGGCACCGATTGCGTTCCCCACCGCACCAAAGAGGATCAGGGGCAACGCCACGAGAAACACCATCCGCAAGATTACCATTCAAAAAGCCGCGAGGGAATCGAAAAATACTTACGCAGAGATGTTACGCAAAGAAAAGAAATGGGAACGCGGTCTATTCTTTGTTGTCATGCGTAACGTCAGTTACCCAGCAAATTACGAAAAAATATCCGCTAACGCACCATCCAGTGTGGGATACTGAAATGAATAACCGTTGTGAAGCAGCTTGGCGGAAACAATCCGCTGGCCTGTGAGCACCATGTCCGCCATTTCGCCGAGAGCTAACTTCAACACAAAACCCGGCACCGGAGCCCAGGACGGACGATGCATGGCTCTTCCGAGCGCATCGCAGAATTGTTTCATCGTTGCAGGATCCGGCGCTGCCACATTCACCGGTCCAGTAATCTTCTCCTTAATCACATACGAGACGATGTTCGAAACGTCATCGAGGTGAACCCACGGAAGCCACTGTTTCCCTGTTCCAAGCCACCCACCGGCATACAGTTTGAAGGGCGAAGTCATTTTCCGAAGCGCGCCCCCCTCCTTTCCAAGCACGACACCGAATCGGAGCAGCACAACACGGACACCCCATTTTTCTGCATCGCTCGCAGCCTCCTCCCATTTCTCGCATACATTGGGAAGGAAACCCTTTCCTTTTTCATGCGACTCGGTCACATCGCCTTCTTCCACATTTCCATAATAGCCCGCGCCCGATGCATTGACAAGCACCGAAGGTTTGTTCGTTGCATGTTGAATGGCATAGACCAGTGCGCGTGTTGCGTCCACACGACTGCTCAAAATTGTATGCTTCTGCCAATAGCGCCAACGCTTGCCATCAAGCGGTTCACCCGTAAGATTGATGACAGCATCGGCGCCGTCAACTTCCGAGATCCAATCTTCCACTCGCACAGCATCCCACCGCACAGCACGAACCGTAGGCCATGCGCCAACATCGAGTGCCGAGGGATTCCGGGTCAGCACCACAACTTCATGTCCCCCCGTAGCAAGGCTTTGCGAAGCAAGGCTTTGAAAAATTGCTTTACCGATAAAGCCGGAGCCACCTGCCAACAGAATCTTCATTCGGGGAATTTTCATTCGGGACAATCCTTCTTGAGCAACACGCCTCCAAGTGGAGGCAGCGTCAGAGCAAGGGAATACTCCCGATTGTGCATCGGCACCGCCTCCGCCATCACTTCACCCTGATTACCCACATTGCTCCCTCCATACATACTTGCATCGGTATTCAATAGTTCCTTGTACAACCCATCATGTCGCACGCCGATACGGATTCCGGAACGAACCACTGGGGTGAAGTTGAACGCGGCAACAATGGCGCTGTTGCCATCCCGCGATTTTCTTTCAAACGAAATGACGCTGTTCGCCGCGTCCGAAAAGTCAATCCACTCAAAACCCATGTGGGAAAAATCAACCTGGTACAGCGCGGGTTCAGAGACATAGAGCGCATTGATGTCCTGCACAAATCTCTCCAGCCTCTTGTGAAACTCCTGTTCGAGCAGGTCCCAGCTCAGCTCGCCGTCAAAATTCCATTCGTGCCACTGCCCAAATTCGCCTCCCATGAAAAGGAGCTTTTTGCCGGGGAAAGCGTACATCAAGGCGTAAAGCATCCGCAGGTTGGCAAACTTCTGCCACGTATCGCCCGGCATCTTGTCGAGAAGCGAGCCCTTGCCGTGCACCACTTCATCGTGCGACAATGGAAGCAGGAAGCATTCGCTCCACGCATACCAAGCAACGAACGTGAGTTTGTCATGATGATGAGAGCGATGAATCGGATCCTTCGAAAAATATTCGAGTATGTCGTGCATCCACCCCATGTTCCACTTCAGATCGAAGCCAAGCCCGTTATGCTCAAGCGCATGCGTCACGCCAGGAAACGACGTTGACTCTTCGGCGATCATAAGCACATCGGGATGATACTTGTGCACAACGCTGTTGAGATGTTTGATGAAATCAATCGCTTCGAGATTCTCGCGGCCTCCATACGGGTTCGGAACCCATTCACCTTCCTTGCGCGAGTAATCGAGATAGAGCATCGAGGCGACGGCGTCGATGCGGAGGCCGTCGAGATGATACTTCTCCAACCAGAAGAGTGCATTGCTGATGAGAAAGTTCTTGACTTCGTTGCGACCATAGTTGAAAATGTACGTTCCCCAATCCATGTGTTCGCCTTTGCGCGGATCTTCGTGCTCGTACAGATGAGTGCCGTCGAAGAGAGCGAGCGCATGCGCATCTTTGGGAAAATGCGCCGGCACCCAGTCGAGAATGACGCCGATATTATTCCGGTGGCAATGATCCACGAAGTACATGAAATCACTTGGCGTGCCGAAACGGCTTGTGGGCGCGTAGTAACCCGTTACTTGATAGCCCCACGAGCCGTCATAGGGATGTTCCTGAACCGGCATCAGCTCGATGTGCGTATAGCCGATGCGCTTGAGGTAGTCAACAAGCTGATGCGCGGCGTCGCGGTAGTTCAGCCATTCGCCCTTAGTGTCAAGCTTCCACGATCCGAGATGCACTTCGTAAATGCTCATCGGCTTCGCGAGCTTATCGCCCTCTCTCCGATCCGCGATCCAGTCCTCATCGTGCCATTCAAACCCGTGAAGGAAATTCACCTTTGCGGCGGTGCGCGGACGAACTTCCATCTCAAATCCGTATGGATCCGTTTTGTCGAGGACAAATCCATCCTTGGATTTCACGCGATATTTGTACAACGCTCCTTCCGGCAAGCCCGGAATGAACATCTCCCAAATGCCCGATGAACCGAGCACCCGCATCGCATGGACGCGCTGGTCCCAGTTGTTGAAGTCGCCGATAACACTCACACTTCTCGCCGCCGGCGCCCAAACGGCGAACTGCACGCCGCCAACCCCCTTCACTTCACCATAATGCGCGCCTAACTTTTCGTAGATCTTGTGATGGTCGCCGACATTGAAGAGATACGTATCGTATTCGCCGAGCGTCGGCATGAACGAGTAGGAATCATAAAAGGTCTCAACCGCGCCGCTCTTGGTCGTCTTTCTCAACAGGTAGGGAAAAACACTCTTCCGCCGCCTGATGACAACTTCAAAAAAACCATCCTCGTGCACTCTCTCCATCGCATATTCTCTCTCCGCCTTCTGCGGCTTTTTCGTTTGGGATACTTTGGATGGCTTCCGTTTCTGCGCGGGTTTCTTTTCAACAACAGAAGCACTTTCGGCATCGGGAAGGAATGCACGCACCACAACACACGGTTTCCCATCGAGGCTGACCTCATGCGCTCCAAGGATTTGAAACGGATCGTGATGGTTGTTGAAGATGACGCGATACACGTCTTCAATGTTGGCGGTGGTTTTCATACATGAACGCGAACGCTGTGTGAGAAACAGACTTCGGAAAGGATGAGGAAAATATAGGACAAATCTCTTAAAGTTGCTTCGGTTTGAAGAATGCACTCTGGGTCTGGTGACACGTCATAAGTGAATCTCCGTTTTCCGGAACGTCGGCACGCGCGCGTGCTTTGGTATCACAATTGCAGACAACCATGGAGTACTCCCCGCACACTGAATGACAAGGAATTGCGATGAAGATTCTTCTAGTTGATAACGATCAAGTCTATATCAATTTGATGGCGGAAGTGCTGCGACTGCACTGTTTCACCGCAACGGTTGCGCACGATGGCGAAGAGGCATTGGAGCGGTTGCGGTCCGACGGGTTCGATCTCGTCATTTCCGACATTTCGATGCCGAAGATGAACGGCATCAATCTCTACAAAAACATTCGCGCAGATGAAAAACTGAAGGGCACGTTGTTTGCATGGAATTCAGGCTATCGCGAGCTTCGCGACGTCGTTGATGTGGAAAATCCTTCAACGGATTTCAAACTCGACAAAGCAATGCCCATGCCGAGCTTCTTGTATTTCATCAGCACGCTGCAGGAGAGAGTCGCGAAAGGTCTGACGGTGAGTTGAATCGCGGAAGATGATGGAATTTTTGGATCAATGGATTAAAGTCGTGCGCTTTCACCTGAGGGCAACTGCTGCACATCCCTGAGTTTCTGCTCAATCGTTTTCGACTTCTTTGATGCATCCTCAATCGTCTTGCTCGCTTCCTGCAACTTCTTTTGCGTCTTGTCGAGGATTTCACCAAAGCGAGAGAACTCCGTTTTCACCGCTGCGAGCAATTGCCAGACTTCACTCGACCGGCGCTCGATCGCCAACGTGCGAAATCCCATTTGTAAACTATTGAGAAACGCGGCAAGCGTATTGGGTCCTGCAACCGTGACGCGATACTCACGCTGTAGAAATTCCATCAATCCTGCGCGGCGAGTGACTTCCGCGTACAATCCTTCCGTCGGCAGAAACATGATGGCAAAGTCTGTCGTGCGCGGCGGGTCGAGATATTTTTCCTTGATGGATTTTGCTTCTGCTTTGATGCGCGCCTCAAGCATTTTTCCCGCTTCCTCGACAAGCGCTGGGTTCGCCTGCTCTGCCGCATCAACGATCCGCTGGTAATCCTCCAGCGGAAATTTCGCATCGAGCGGGAGCCAGATTGGCTCGCCGCGTTCGCGTCCGGGGAGTTTGATCGCGAACTCCACCCGGTCGTTGCTGCCTGATTTTGTCGCGACATTCCTCGCGTATTGCTCCGGCGTCAGGATCTGCTCGAGCAGGTTGGCGAGATGAATCTCGCCCCACACGCCGCGGGTTTTCACGTTCGACAGCACTTTTTTCAAGTCGCCGACGCCGCTTGCGAGCGACTGCATCTCGCCTAACCCTCTATGCACAAGCTCAAGCCTCTCGCTCACGAGCTTGAACGATTCGCCTAAACGCTGTTCGAGCGTCGCATGCAGTTTCTCATCCACAGTCGCCCGCATCTCATCGAGCTTTTGCTGATTGCCTTCCTGAAGCGATTGCAGTTTGCTTTCAACTGTTTCCCGCATTCTTTCCAGACGCTGCTCGGTCGAATGGGTGAGCGTTGCAAGCTGGTTTGCAAACAACTCAAGCTGATCTTTTTGTCCTGTGCCAATGCCCGTCATCTGGCCGCGCATATCGTCCGCGAACGATGAAAGCGAGTCGCTCAGCTCGCGTCGTTGATGATGCGAATGGACGCCAAGCTCATCACGGCTGCGCGACATTTCCTCGCGCAACGAGCGCTCGAGTCGCTCGGCATTCTCCTGAAGGATCGCCAGGTCTTTTTCGAGGAATACATTCCGTCTTGAAGGTCGAAATACCAAAAAGAAGAGGCCAATGAGGACGAGTGCAAGGAGTGCCGTGGAGACGATGAGGAGGGTTTCTACCATTGATGTTAAACAGGTAGCATATCAATTCTTCGACACGGGCAGAAGGATCTCGTTGATTGCCTGAACAAAACCCTCGCGCGGCATTGCGCCCATTGCCATTTGCGGCTTCCCCTCTTTGGGAACGAACAGTATTGAGGGAATGCTGCGAATACCGAACACCGACGCAAGCTCTTGTTCTTTGTCCGTATCAACCTTGTAGATGTTCAGCTTGCCCGCATATTCCTTCGAGAGCCCTTCCAGTACCGGACTCACCATCTTGCAGGGGCCGCACCAATCTGCGTAGAAGTCAATAATCGCCGGGAGTTCCCCTTCATACTTCCACTCCTGGTTCGCTTCATAGTTGTATACTTTTTGCTGGAATGTTTCCTTTGTGAGTTTTTCCATCACGGACCCTTTTATGAAAATGGTTGTTGTTGTTTTCAATTGGTACGATGATGCCGGCGACAAGAAAGGGTCAAGAAAAGTTACGGCTTCTTGCTCTCATCATCGGTTCCCTGGTGCCAATCGATCATGGTAATGCTTTCGGCGTAGGGGACCGAGACGACGTTCTCTATTGACTGTGCCCGTCGCACGAGAGTCTCGATACGTTGAAGCTGTTTGCCGAGAAGCTCAAGGTCTTCGCGCGTGCTTGGCGTGTCATGAAAGGCCGCGTTCCTTCCGATGCGCTGCTGCAACAGCATTGCGG
>JANNUB010000253.1:0-11573 GCA_031394795.1 Ignavibacteriota bacterium
AAGTGACAATTGACGTCGTGTCGGTTGGCGGTGATCGCCGGGTGGAACCTCACGCCCTTGATCCGAAGATGCTCGAGAACGCCGTTGTGAATCATCATGTTGGGTCAATACTGAACGTGGGCAATTCGGCATTCACACTCGACCATTGGCACGTGTGATCACGACGATTCAAGATGTCGCAACGAAAAAGACGCGGCTCAAGATCCCCGTGCTCTACGGCATCGATGCAATTCACGGTGTTACCTACACGCATGGCGGCACGCTGTTCCCGCAGGCAATTGCGCTTGCTGCTACATGGAATACCGAGTTTGCAAAACGTGAAGGCGAAATAACTGCGTACGAAATGCGCGCATCGGGCATTCCGTGGAATTTTTATCCCGTGCTCGACATCGGACGACAGCCGTTGTGGTCACGATTCTGGGAGACGTATGGCGAAGACGTGCATCTCGCTACGGCATTGGGGAAAAGTTATATCGAAGGTCATCAGGGGAATGATATTAGCGCACCGACGAAGGGCGCAACGTGTTTGAAGCATTACGTTGGGTACGGCTTTCCGTTAAGCGGGAAAGACCGCACGCCCGCTTGGATTTCCGAGCGGATGCTGCGCGAGTATTTCCTCCCTACATTTGAAGCAGCAGTTGCCGCAGGTTCTCCGAGCGTCATGGTGAACTCTGGTGAAATTGACGGCATTCCCGGTCACGCAAATTATCATCTCCTCACTGAAGTCTTGAAAGGCGAGATGAAGTTTAAGGGGTTCGTTGTTTCGGATTGGGAAGACATCAAACGATTGTACGCACGAGACCGTGTTGCAACGTCGCCCAAAGATGCAGTTCGCATGGGAGTGATGGCGGGAATTGATATGAGCATGGTGCCGTACGATTTCAGTTTCTACGATTTACTTCTCGAATGCGTGAAGGATGGTTCCGTGCCTCTATCGAGAATTGATGACGCGGTGACGCGGATTCTTTCCGTCAAGTTTCAGCTTGGACTTTTCGACAACCCCTATCCCGACAAAAAACTGAGAGAGAGATTTGCCGCAAAAGAGTTCACGCAGGCAAATCTCGACGCGGCGCGTGAGTGCATTACGTTGACGAAGAATGAGAAGAACCTTTTGCCGCTTTCGAAAACATCCAAAGTTCTTATCACAGGACCAACAGCGACAAGTCTCAGCGCGATGAACGGCGGCTGGACGATTACATGGCAGGGCGACGATGAGAAGTTGTATCCAAAAGATAAGCCGACTCTTTTGCAGGCGATTCAGGAGAAGATGGGGAAAGAAAACGTCGCGTATGTTCCGGGATCGTCGTTCGACAAGCCGATTGATATTGCAGCGGCGGCTGAAGCTGCAAAAAAAGCGGATGTCGCGATTCTCTGTCTTGGAGAAAAAGCGTATTGTGAAACGCCCGGAAGCATTGACGATCTCAAGCTGGATCAGGCTCAACTCGATCTCGCGTCTGCGATTGCAAAGACCGGTACGCCCATTGTGCTGGTCATGGTTCAAGGGCGCCCGCGCGTCATCAACGGCATTGCGAATGACGCTGCGGCGATACTTGTTGCGATGCTTCCCGGCATGGAAGGGGGACGCGCGATTGCCGATGTATTGTTCGGGGACGTCAACCCGTCCGGCAAACTGCCGTTCACCTATCCGCGTCACCCGAACTCGCTGATGACGTACGACTACAAACCCATTGAGGGAGCCGATGGAAACAAGTACGATCCGCAGTGGCAGTTCGGCTTCGGGCTGAGTTACACCAACTTTTCGTATGCCGATTTGAGGATCGCAAAGCCATCAATCACGGTGAGTGAGAACATACCGGTTTCGGTGAAAGTGAAAAACACCGGAAAGGTGGCGGGAAAGGAAGTGGTGCAATTGTATCTCTGCGACATGTACGGCTCCGTCTCTCGCCCAAATCGTCAACTGAAGGGCTTTACAAAAGTACTGTTACAGCCCGGCGAAGAAAAGAAAATTGACTTCACCCTCACCCAACACGACTTGTCGTTCATTGGCAGGGATAACAAACGAATCGTCGAGCCGGGAGCGTTCAAGATAATGATTGAAAAGCTCTCGGTGGAGTTTACTCTGGAAGGCGCAAATGGAAAAGGTACGAATTAATTCACACGGTGAATCCACATTAGTTAAGGAGAAATAAATGGCAAGCGGAACAACGGTCAACAACAGTTACAGCAACGGGAAGGAAGCGAACTACACGTTTGCGCTTTCGGTACTCACCTCGCTCTTCTTCATGTGGGGATTCATTACGTGTCTCAATGATATTCTCATTCCTCACCTCAAAGCAATCTTCTCGCTCAACTACACGCAAGCGATGTTGATTCAGTTCACGTTCTTTACGGCGTACGCGATTGTCTCGCTGCCGTCCGGTTTTCTTGTGGAGAAGATTGGCTACAAACGCGGCATCGTTATCGGATTGATTGCTGCCGGCATTGGATGCTTGATGTTTTATCCTGCAGCTGGAAGCCGTTCGTATCCATTGTTTCTCGGTGCATTGTTCGTACTCGCATCGGGCATTACGTTGTTGCAAGTTGCGGCGAATCCGTATGTCGCAATTCTTGGCAAGCCGCAAACAGCATCAAGCCGTCTCACCATGACGCAGGCATTCAACTCGCTCGGCACAACCGTCGCACCGATGTTTGGCTCGCTGTTGATTCTTGATATCGTCGCGAAAACGGCAGACCAACTTGCCACAATGAATCCCGGAGAACTCGATGCGTATCGCCTTGTCGAAGCGGCGTCGGTGCAGGTTCCGTATCTCTGGCTCGCCGCGGCGTTGTTTGTTATTGCTGCCGTCATCGCAATGGTAAAGCTGCCCATCATCGAAGCGCACGCGAGTGCAAAGGACGAAGCCACCGGACAGAACTACGACGATGCACACAAGAGCGCATGGGCGTATCGCCATCTCGTTCTCGGAGCAGTGGCAATCTTCGTGTACGTCGGCGGCGAAGTCGCCATCGGAAGTTTTCTTGTCAACTTCATGGGGCAGCCGGAAATTGCCGGGCTGTCGGCGGCAGAGGCGGGACGCTATCTATCGTTTTACTGGGGCGGCGCAATGGTCGGACGCTTCGTCGGCGCCGTTGCGATGCGCAAAATAAACCCGGGCGTCGCGCTCGCATTCAACGCTACGGTTGCCGCGACGCTGGTGATCATTTCGATGCTCGCGACGGGACACGTCTCCATGTGGGCAATACTTGCTGTCGGTCTTTTCAACTCGATTATGTTTCCGACAATCTTCACGCTCGCAATTGATGGACTCGGCAAACACACGGGACAAGCGTCAGGAATTCTCTGCGTTGCAATCGTCGGCGGCGCGATCGTACCGTTGATTCAAGGATTCTTCGCCGACCGTATCGGCATTCAACTCGCGTTCTTCTTGCCGGTGTTGTGCTATTTGTACATTGTATATTATGGACTGAAGGGACACATCCCGACGTTTGCGAAAGCGGTTGCGTGATGTAGCAGGCTGTAGAGCGACACTCCAGTGTCGCTCTTTCGGTCGGCATGAGCGATTCTGGAGAATCGCTCTACAAGTTCTTTTGAAAGGCGGAGCTTTGATGTTGTTTGGCTTCGCCTTTCTTTTTTTATTTACTGACTGATGTCCTTCGGAAGGATTGTTTCTATAAACATTCCACGCCTACGGCGTAGCCCCAAAGGGGCGAAATGTCTATAGAAATCCCAAAGAACAAAAACATCAGTGAGTAACTCACGTTACGCAAAATGTGTTTGCGTCGTTTCTTTTTGTAATACCCACATCCCCCAACCCCATCTCCCAAAGGGAGAAGGGGAGAATTATGCGTGAATTTGAAAAGTCCCTCTCCCTTTGGGAGAGGGATTTAGGGTGAGGGCTTTGACCTCAGAAGAAAATAATTCGTTTTGCGTAACATCAGTGAGTAATTTAATGCAACGGTTTGAGAAAATGAAGAGACTCCAAACATTTCTCCTGATAGTAGTTGCAGTAGTTCAGACGAACGCAGGGTATCTGAGGGCGCTTGGACCGAATATCGTTGACTCAACGAACCAACCGGTTCTCCTGCGCGGCGTTGGGCTTGGCGGTTGGTTAGTGCCCGAAGGATACATGCTGCACACGCCGGGCTACGGTTCGCCAAGCGACATCGAGGCGAAGGTGCGCGACTTGATTGGTTCTGCAAACACCACGCAGTTCTATCAACTGTACAAAGCAAACTACGTCAATCGCAACGACATTCAACTCATCGCGCAATGGGGATACAATTCTATTCGCTTGCCGTTTCATTACAAGCTGCTGTACGATTCTTCTTCTGCGACATTTCGAGCGGAAGGATTTGCTCTGCTCGATTCGTTACTCGCGTGGTGTGAGTCGGCGAATATGTATGTCATCCTCGATATGCACTGCGCGCCCGGCGGCCAGAACAAAGATAACATTAGCGACAGCGATGGAATCGAGGCGCGGCTTTGGACGAATCCCGCCAATCAAACTCTCACAATAAAAATCTGGAAGGAAATCGCGCGCCATTACGCAACGCGCAAGATTGTCGGCGGATACGATTTGTTGAACGAGCCTGTGCTGCCGAGCGGCTACAACAACATCGTGTTGAGAGATTTCTACAAGCAACTCACCGACACAATTCGAACGGTTGACCCAAACCATATTGTCTTTATCGAAGGGAACTGGTACGCGACGGACTTCAACCAGCTCACGCCGCCGTTCGTAACGAACATGGTGTATAGCTTCCACAAGTATTGGAACGAAACCTCCGCTGCGACGATACAAAATTACGTTACCTTGCGGACGCAATACTTTGTTCCACTCTGGATGGGAGAATCTGGTGAGAACTCGAATCCATGGTTCCATGAGGTGAAGAGTGTGCTCGAGCAGTACAATATCGGTTGGTGTTGGTGGACGCACAAGAAGATCGCGACGATAACAAGCCCGCTCTCTTCTCCCATCGCTTCTGATTACCAGACTGTTCTGAATTATTGGAATGGTCAGGCGCCCCGCCCAACCGAAGCATTTGCGACGAACGCACTATTTCAGATGACGCAAAACCTCGCGCTCGCGAATTGCGAGCCGCATCCCGACGTGCTCAAGTCGTTGTTCGATCCCGCTTTCGGAACGGAATCCAAGCCCTTCAAGACTCTCTCGGTTCCGGGAATTGTGCGTGCAGTGGATTACGATCTCGGCACACAAGGAATCGCATACTCCGATGCTGAATACAAAAACGAGGGGGGCTTGAACGTCACGCCGTACAATCAGGGGTGGCAATTCAGGAACGACGGTGTTGACATCGAGCGATGTCAGGATGCCTCAGGCGCACAGTACAATGTTGGATGGACGGCGGCAGGCGAATGGCTCAACTACACGGTGCGTATCGCCACGGCTGGTGTGTATCGCGTGAACGTGCGTGTTGCAGCGCCTGACGCCTCCGGGCAAATCCGTTTGTACCTTGACGGATCGCCCGTGACGAATGTTATCAACGTTCCTCAAAGCGGTGGTTGGCAATCGTGGAGGACGTTGACTATCGAAGGAGTCAATCTGCCGGCAGGTCAACATGTGTTGATGGTTGCAATTCCAACTTCAGGATTTAATTTCAATCAGATGGAATTTGTTCTCGTTTCAGCGGACGTGAAACAAATTTCCAAAGAGCTTCCTCCGCGCTTTGAGTTGATGCAGAACTTTCCCAATCCGTTTAATCCATCTACCACAATAACCTTTACAATTCCCGTAGGGACACGCCATGGCGTGTCCGTACTGAAGGTGTTCGATCTCTTTGGGAAAGAAGTCGCCACGCTCGTGAATGAAGAACTTACCGCGGGTGTTTACCAGACCACATTTGATGCGAGCAATCTTGCCAGTGGCACATATTTCTATCAACTGTCCGTAAGTACCCCTTCGGGGAAAGCCGGGAGCTTTGTGCAAACACGAAAGCTTCTTGTCGTAAGGTGATTCACTGCCGTTACGCAAGACAACAAAAATAGACCGCGTTCCCATTTCTTTTCTTTGCGTAACATCAGTACTACCTGATGTTCCATGAGTACATTTGAAAGATGACATGCTTGCTTTTCGTTCCGTTTTTCGTTGCATTTGTCATGATGCGTGGAACGGAGACCTATAACAATCTGAAGGTACACGAATGGATGCGACAAAAGCGCTGAAGCGACAAACAAGGATATGGAAAGTTGTTCTGATAATGCTGCTTGCTGTGCCTGCTGTAATTGAGCGACTCTCTGCGCAGAATTTTTCCAACGGGTTCAATTTCTCTCTTCCCTCTTCCGACTCGACGACACAAAGATTTCTTCCTGCTTTTCCCAAACTGGCAATCGGTGATAGTGACTTTGTAAGAATCAACGCCGACGGCAAATTCAGCGCTAACGGAAGCCGTATTCGCTTTTGGGGAACAAACGCCGCGGCGGATGCCGCTTTTCCCTCGCCAGCGATCACCGACTTGCTCGCCGGCCGATTGCGAAAATTCGGACTCAATCTTGTTCGCATGCATCACCTCGACAATCCTTGGTCATCGAAAAGTCTTTTAGGAACCACTTCCACACGCACGTTGAACGCTGCTAACCTCGATCTTCTCGAACGGTACATCACCGCACTGAAGGAGAACGGAATCTATGTGAACATGAACCTTCACGTCTCCCGCACGTTCCGAATAAACGACAACGTGGCAAATTACGATTCACTTCCCGAATTCGGCAAGTGTATCAATTTCTTCGATCCATACGTTCTGCAGCTTCACAAGGAATATGCTCAACAGCTTCTCACGCATATGAATCCATACACGGGTAAGGCTCTTGTAAATGATCCGGTCATGGCAATGGTGGAAATCACGAATGAGAATTCTCTCTATAGAAATTGGAGAGACAATCGGCTCAAAGCAATTGGCAGCGGCGGGTTCTTACCGTCCCGCTACGCGAGAATGCTCGACAGCGTATGGATGGATTTTTTGCGGAACAAGTATCCATCAACAAATGCTCTGAGGAATGCTTGGGATGTTGGAATAATTCCCTCTGGTCAGAATGAACAAATCGTGAACGGAGGATTTGAAGCGGGAACGTCGCCATGGCTCCTTGAGCTTCATGCGCCGGCGAGTGGAACGTTTACTCGGGACAATACAAATCCATACGGAGGAGCCTTTTCCGGAAAAGTCACGGTCACAAGTTCTACCGGCATTGACTGGAATATTCAATTCAAACAGGCGACTGCCACAATCAGGCGAGATTCTTCCTACACGATAACATTTGCTGCGCGCTCGGATTCGTGGCGCGAGATTTCTGTTTCGCTCATGAACGACAATTCGCCGTGGACCACGTACGGCGGAAGATCCATTGTCGTGTCGCCCTTCTGGCAAGTGTATTCATTCAGCCTCACGGTGCCCGAAGACAACGTCGGCCATACGCGCCTGTCGTTCGCCGTCGGCAAGGTGAGAGGAACATATTGGTTCGATAACGTTAGCATGACGAAGGCTGCGGTGTATGGATTGCTCCCGCAAGAATCTTTTGAATCCAACAATATCGCCAGAATAGACTATACCGATTGTGTCAGTTACTCTCTTCCGCGAGTGAAGGATTTGTCCGCGTTCTACATTGCACTTCAAAGAAAGTACTTTCTCGAGATGAAACTCTTCTTGAAGAACACATTGGGCGTGAGAGTTCCGATTGTAGGAACAAACTGGAATGTCGGGCCTGCCGACCTCGCCGCAATGTCGGACGAAGATTACGTTGACAACCATGGGTATTGGGATCATCCGTCCTTCCCCAACGGCGCGTGGTCGGAAACGGATTGGCTAATCCAGAACAAGCCAATGTTGAAACATGAAGGTGGTGGTGTTCTCCCTCCATTGTTGAGCGGAGTGCCGATGGTGGGAAAACCGTTCACCGTGAGCGAATACAATCATCCCAATCCGAATCAATATCAAGTTGAATCCGTTTTGCTTTCTACGGGGTACTCAGCTTTTCATGATGCAGATGCGTTCATGTATTATGCATACGACGAACCGGACGATTGGGAAAACGACCGCATAGGCGGCTTCTTCGGTATCAACCGCAATTCTGTTTATATGTCGTTTTTCCCTACGACGTCTCTTGTGTTCAGAAGGGGCTTGCTGAAACCCTCATCAAACCCTATTACCATACAATACAGCGCCGATACTCTGTACAGTCTCCCAAGGAACGACGGTGTTGGCTGGTTCGGGCCGTCATTGTATGACAGAAAAATTTCTCTCACCCATGCGATAAGAACCAACAGCTACTTTGCTAACTCCACGACGAATTTCAGTTCTCTCCCTCCGGCAGGGATGAGTCCTTACAAAACCGATACTGAAGAAATATCCTGGAACACGACCGATGGGACAATGAGCATTGAAGCGGACAAATTCAACGGCGCCGCCGGTTATTTGTCGAGGCTGAGAAATAGAAGAATCGGCTCCATGACGCTCGTGGATTTTCCATCCTCTGATTTTGGAGCAGCCACTTGGGTTTCCCTGACCGATTCGTCTCTCCCACGGTCGGAACGTTCACTCATTACTCTCGGCTCAAAAACTCAAAACACCGGTATGATTTGGAATTCCGACAGCACGAGTGTCGGGAACAACTGGGGGACGGCGCCGACATTGATTTATCCTCTCAGGTTGGATTTGGATCTGAATATTTATGCAGATTCGATTCGAGTGTATCCGCTCAATACAATTGCGAGAGAAGGAATCATCTCGCCCTTCATGGTGTTGCCCGCGTCCAGCAATCACTTCATCGTGAGATTAGATCAGACGAGGCACCGGACGTTATGGTTTGGAATTGAGAAGTATGGAAATGGTGTGGAGACGGATGTGAGAGACGATGCGGACGTCCCACAAGAATTTTCGCTGCAGCAGAACTACCCCAATCCCTTTAATCCGACAACGAATTTCGGATTTCAGATTGCCGAGCTTGGATTGGTCACTCTCCGGATTTATGACATGCTGGGGCAGGAAGTTGCAACAGTTGTGAACAAGCAGTTGAAGCCGGGAAAATATGAAGTAACGTTTTCCGCAAATAGCGGATCCGGTGCAGGTGCGTACAATCTCGCAAGCGGCGTATATTTTTACCGTTTACAGAGTGGGGGGAGAGGAACTGTCAAGAGGATGTTATTGTTGCGGTAATCCCTTACGCTTCGCAAGATCAATGAGTCATACAAGTGAGGTTATGAAACGAATTTCTGCATTCATGGTTGTTCTTTTCGCTGCCGTCTTTTCGTGGTCTCCGGCAATTGCTCAGAAACAAACGGCGCTGCTCGACGAGTCGAGTCGGCGACCGCACGACACGCTTGCTCGATTCGGTTCAACTGTTATCACGGCGAGTGACCTGACGTCCCGTCTTGAGTTGATGCCTTTTCCCGGCGAAGCGAAGCCGAATCAGGTTGAGGGGATTAAAGCCAAAGCGTTGCACGCGATGATAGCGGAAAAGCTGCTCGGGCAGGAGGCGAAACGTCTCGGGCTTCCTGAAGACAAACTCACGAAGCTGATGTTTCGTGAGCTGGAGAATCTTTTCATACGCGACGAATTGTACAAACGCGTGATTGCGCCGACGGCGACGCCGATGGCGATGCCAACGGAAGATGAGATTGCGGTGGGAATGAAACGATTGCCGCACGAGCTGCAGGTTCTCTCGTTTCTTGTTCCGACGCGTGCGGAAGGCGTGCAGTTGTCGAAAGCGTTGCGCGCAGTGCCCAGAGGTCAGAGTACTTCGCTCTACACACAAGTGGACACAATATCCATCCGTTTTGGCGGACCGGATGTCGCGTATGAAGAGGCTGCGTTTGCGATTGGGAAATCGAGAGTATCGAAAGAGTTTCACTCGGACAATTTCGGCTGGGCTGTTCTGTACTTGCTGGACAAACACCCGAACAGCGATGTTGCAAAGTTGAGCACGACAGAGCGACGGCATCGCGTCGAAAAGATTCTCCGTGAGCGAAACGAAGGTGAGATGGCAGGGAAGTATTATTACTCGCTTCTGCAATCGAAACGGGCGCGAGCGGATGAACGTGTGTTCACCCTTTTTGCAGATTCTGTTGTTGCGTTATGGAAGGAGGGCAGGTTTCAAAGAAAAGGCGGATACGTGCTTTCATCGGAAATGGTGGAGATGATGTTCGAGCGATTGAAGCCGTATCTGGATTTCACACTGGTGGAGATGGATGATGGCGGGTTGACACTCGGCGAAGTGCTGGAGATGTTTCGCTATGAGGATTACCTTTCCAAACATCTCGAAGGTGACGCATTCAAAATCCAATTCAATGAACAGATCAAGAATCTGGTTGCGAAGGAACTCCTCGCGCGTGAAGGACGGCAACAGAATCTACATTCCTCAAGCCCGGTGCAACACGATCTGCAGCTCTGGACGGACTACATTGCCGCAGCCGCGTTGTATAATCGCGTGCGCGATAGTGTGACGATCTCTGAGGAAGAGATTATCCACTACCTCGTGAAAAACAAAGAAGTGTTCGGACGATATTATGAAGTGAACGTGCGTGAGGTGTTGCGCAACAGCCTTGATGATGTGAAAGCTGTCCTTGATGCCCTGCATCGAGATGCATCGCATCAAGATGCATCGCATCAAGATGCATTGCAGCGCGGCAACGCGCTTGCCCAACTTGCCGCTGAGTATTCCACTCGCGCTGAATGGGTAAAGAACAACGGTGAGTCCGGCTATTTTCAAGTCGTGCAGCATCCCGAGATTGGCGTCCGCGCACTGATCGCGGATACGGGCAAACTGATTGGTCCGGTCAAGTTGCCTGAAGGCTATTCGATGTTCATGGTGCTGGGAAAGCGACGGACGAAGGAAGCCTACACTGATTTCGATACGTTGAAACAGAATATCCGCACGAGACTTCTTGCGGAGAAGCGAAAGCAGACGCTCGACCGGCTGATTGCAAACCTCGCGCGTGAGCAGAGCGTTTCCATCGCCTACGACAAAGTGAAGAACCTCAAAGTGAACCTCGCGCCAATGTTCACGCGCCGCCTCATAGGTTTTGGCGGAAGGATGAGCGCGTTTCCGTTGTTGATGCAGCAATGGGATTGGATTGAGGAGTTTCAACAACCCGGGCTTCCGTAAGGATCTTTTCTATCCTATCTTTTCATATTTCACCTACAGGAACAAACAATGGAACGTCTCTTCATCTCGACCCTTCTTCTGTTTTGGACATCCGCTATGAGCCTTGCTCAATACCCAATGTCCGATCAAACAGAGAAGCGCATTTCGGATTTGATTTCCAAGATGACACTTCAGGAAAAAATGCCAACCAGCCGAGTGGCGTCTATTTCTACCGTCTCGACGCCGGTGGTTTTAGAGACACAAAGAAGGCTCTCGTGTAGCGATAGTGGTTCTTTGCAAAAGATTGGATTTGATTTCATGATTTGAGTAACTTGCGTCGTTGTCGAAGGCTATCGGCTACTGACGGAGAGAGCCAATGCAGATCGGCGTCAATCATCTCAAACCACATCTTCTCTCACTGCTTGACGGTTCAGTTACTGAACGCCAGCTTTCGGAACTCGTGCATTTTTCGCGGGCTGTTATCGAACTATACCTCACCCACAGGCGATCGTCGCTT
>JANNUB010000285.1:0-1796 GCA_031394795.1 Ignavibacteriota bacterium
TACAACAAGCCGAACGTGAACGCATGATCGAATGCGGCAAGTGAGTAATCGGTAGTAACAAGAATTTTTCTGATATTGAACATGACGACGTCTCCTTCCAGCGATTTTGTCCCGTGAAAGAATTTTCAAGTTACGTGCCAAATGAAAACGCCGTCAGGCTCCATGCCCAGAGCAAAGACGGCGCAAAAGGATTGATTTCGTCAGCCAATCAGCAGCGTAGCGTGTTGGTTTCCGATTTGTGGGAAAATCGGGCAGGCGATTTCTCAACCGTGAGAACTGAAAGGTCAGTGCTTCTCTTGCTCGATATCAAGATCTTCAATCTTTCTGTAGAGCGAAGAGAGACTAATATTGAGCTTCCTCGCCAGTTCTTCCTTCACAGGATGCCGACGAAGCATGTGAGTGATGTAGGCACGCTCGAATTCGGTCACTGCCTCTTTCAATGTCTTGTCCACATTGAACGAGAACAGTCCGGGTTGGCGGGCAAAGAGATGGGGAAGCTCGTTTTTGGTAATGAGGTTGCCCTCGGCGAAAATCATGGCGCGCTCGATCACGTTTTCCAGCTCGCGCACTTCTCCCTTCCAATTATGAGCAATCAATTCCTTCATCGCCTCGTTGTCAACGCCTCTTACAGCCTTTCCCATCTTATGTGAAAACTTCGAAACGAAATGCTGAATGAGAAGGGGTATGTCTTCGGGACGTTCGCTGAGCGCCGGAAGATCAAGACCGACAACGTTGAGCCGGTAGAAGAGATCTTCACGGTATTTTCCTTCCTGAACAAACTGCTCAAGGTTGCGATTTGTGGAGGCGATAATGCGGACGTCAACCGGGACGACATCGGACGTGCCCACCGGCGTGATCTCCTTCATCTCGATTGTGCGCAGAAGTTTGACCTGGAGGTGGAGCGGAATTTCGCTCACTTCATCGAGGAAAATCGTCCCGCCGTCTGCACTCTTAAAATAGCCGACGCGATCCATCGTCGCTCCGGTGAAGGCGCCTTTCTTGTGGCCGAACAGCTCGCTCTCGAAGAGCGTCTCGACAAGAGCGCCGGAGTTGACGGCAACGAAGGGCTTATCTTTCCGCTTGCTGTTGTAGTGAATCGCGCGCGCGACAAGCTCTTTGCCCGTCCCACTTTTCCCGGTGATGAGCACGGTCCCGTCCGTCACAGCAACCTTCTTGATCGTGTCAAATACCTGCTGCATGGCAGCGCTCTTGCCGATGATGTTCGCGAAGTCGTATTCGCGATGCAGCTCGCTTCGCAGCAGCTTATTCTCAACTAACAGGCTTCGATGCGCAAGCAGCCGCCGGACTTTCACGAGCAATTCGTCGAAGTCCACCGGCTTCAGAATGTAGTCAACTGCGCCCTTGCGCAGCGCGGCAATCGCAGTCTCAATGGAGCCGTACGCGGTAACGATCATCACGATCGTTTCTGGGCTGACGCGCGCAATGTGCTCGAGCAGCTCGATGCCTTTCATCTCGGGCATTTCAATGTCCGTGATGACAAGATCGAAGGCGTTCTCTTTCACGAGACCGAGCGCGGCTTTTCCGTTCTCCGCATCCGTGACTGTGTAACCCTCTTTCTTGAGAACAAACGTGAGTGATTCGCGAATAACCTCTTCGTCGTCAACAACCAAAACTGATTCAGCCATGACTTTCCTTCGCATTCAATGGAAGACCAATAGTAAATGTTGTGCCCTCTCCCCTCTTGCTCCGCAGGCGAATGTTGCCCTGAAGACTCTTGATGATGCCTTCGCTGACCCACAAACCGAGACCTGTTCCTTGCCCGACGGGCTTCGTGG
>JANNUB010000357.1:0-1641 GCA_031394795.1 Ignavibacteriota bacterium
TGTAAACGCGCCCGGCGCGGGGGTCAATGTATCGCAAGTCACAATTCAGCGTGACGGCCAACAAGCGTAACTACCAGCCGTCATGGCGAGGAACGAAGCCGCGAAGCGTCCCGCCTATTGGCCCTGAGATTGCTTCGTCGCAAACGGCGCTCCTCGCAATGACGCCTGAATGGTTGCGGATGCTACATCTCACCCGATCGGTTTTCTTCCTTCGTCGTGCGTCGTTCGTCATCCGTCTTCTTCAAGTTGCCGATCAGGTATATCAATCCGCCCAGCAGGCCCGTCACCACGCGCACGATGTAATACATCAGCGACATGGCTACGGCCTGCGCTTCGCCGACGCCCACCGTGCCGAACAAGACCTGAAACGCGCCTTCGCGCACACCCAGCCCGTTGAATGAAATCGGCACGAGTTGGATCAATGCCACCATCGGGATGAACAGCGCGAAGTAACGCACCGGCGCGCCAACGCCCAGGCCCAGCGCCAGCGCATATTGCGTGCCGATCAGCGTCAGCGTGAATGGCAGCGAAATCAGCGTCGAGCGCGCAATCGCGCCGATTGAGTACGAGGTCAACGCTTCGTAAATTTTGAGTACTTTCCCGGGTAACTTCGACCAGAACGGCAGGCGCGTGAAGACCCGATCGAGCAGGCGGCGCTGCGTGAGCAACAGCGAGGCCAGCAGAACTGCCGCCGAGACAGCGATGACGGCCAGCCGAATGTCGGGCGGCACATCGGCAGGATCAAACACAGCGACGATCAGCGCGATCAACGATGAGCCGAGAATGCCCGTCAACCGATCGGCCAGCACCGTGCTAAAGGCCTGCGCGCCGCCGCGCTGCGGCGACAGTTCGATGATCTTCACCACGTCGCCGCCGATACCCGTCGGCAGGAAAGTGTTGAAGAACGTGCCCGCCAGGTACAAATAGAACAGACGCCCGAACGCGATGGGTGTGCCCAGCGCGGCGATCAACATCGACCAGCGCCAGGTGCGGATGGCGAGGCCGGCGACGTGCACCACCAGCGCCACCCCGAACCAGCGCAGATCGATGGTGCGCAGTGCGCCCAGCAAATTCTCCGTGCCGACATTGACGATCACAATCGCCAGCACGACGAGACTGATAACGATCCGCAGAATACGTCCTAACTTCATAGTGACTTCACGCAATACGCAATACGAAACACGGATAGCGTGTTCCTGGCACTGCTCGCCAGGGCAAGTGTGCGTGTTGCGTGGAAAACGAAGTTTGTTTTAGCCAAGATACCCCAGTGCCCGTAAGCGCTCTTCCACTTCGGCCTGTTCGGCGTCGGTGAAATCGACCTGGGTCTGCGAGGTCGTGGTTGCCGCACTCACCTCGGCCGATTTGCCGCGTAGTTCGGCGGTGAGAGCCGTCGTCAACACGCGGCCATCCATGTCCTCAGGCACCGGCTGGCCCAGAATGTGCAAAATGGTCGGGGCCAGATCGATGATGCGCGCACCGGCGATGGTGGCGCCTTGCTCGAAGGCCGCGCCCTGCCCGATGAAGATGCCGTGCAGCCGGTGACAGCCGCTGTCGCCGCGAATCTGTGGCGTGAGCACGCGGCCTTCGGTGGCGAACAACGGAAACGCGATGGTCTTGTAGCCGTCGAGGATCAGATGCAAG
>JANNUB010000389.1:0-5638 GCA_031394795.1 Ignavibacteriota bacterium
AGCTAAATGAAAGATCCCGTTTCGAAAACGCTCGGAACGGGATTTTCTTTTTCTGAATTCACCTGCACTGGCTCTCTTTAAATTGCGCATTCCCTTCACAACACGGCGCGCCATACTAAATAGTTTTTACACACATCGTGAGTGAAAAAACGAGTATCTCTTGGCTTCGTAAAGCGAGACACTGGATCGAAGGCTTCGCTCAGAAACCAGTCTCAACTCTCGCCCTCTTCGCCATTTCATTTCTCGAATCTTCACTCTTCCCAATCGCTCCAGATTTCTTACTTGTTCCTCTTTGCCTTGCAGGACCCGAAGCGCGATCGGACAAGCTCGCATCGTTGTAACGCCAGAGAGCTTGCAGAAGTCAAATAGAATCTGTATACTTTCCCGTAGACACAGTGGAGCACATATGAGTGGGCTAACAGTACGCATCGGCAGCACGAGCCGGGATATCCTGCGAGAGATTGCTGCCAGAGAAGGCGCTTCGATGCAAGCAATGCTCGAGAAAGCAATCGAAGCATATCGCAGACAATCGTTCCTCCATGAACTCAATAGCGCGTACGGCGCTCTTCGCCGAGATCCTAAGAAATGGTTGGCGATCGCGCAAGAACGTTCGGCATGGGACGCAACGCTCGGAGACGGCATCGAGCAGAGAAAAACCGCGACGCAGCGCAAGCGAGGAAACGGCAAGAAGAAGGGAACAAGACGCCATGGCTGACCCGCTGCGCGGAGAGGTTTGGCTTGCCGATCTCAATCCGATTCGCGGTCATGAGCAAGCCGGTCAGCGTCCCGTTCTCGTCGTGTCAGAGGATATCTTCAACAAGGGACCGGCTGATCTCGTTATTGTCCTGCCCATCACCTCGACGTACCGCGGCATACCTTCCCATGTGCCGATCTCACCACCGGAGGGTGGCGTCAAAAAATCAAGCTTCGTTCTTTGCGAAGCTGTCCGCTCGATTGCAAAAGAACGACTCGTACAACGGTGGGGAAAAGTCAACGCGTCAACGATGCTGGCGATAGAGGATCGCTTGCGGATTCTCATGGGTTTATGATCGGGACGTCCACGGAGAGTGATATCGCGCGCCAAAAATCGTACTCGACACGCGGATTGTTTTCGCGGCTCAAGGATCAAAGTCAACAGTTTGCCCACCAGCCATTCGCAACGCTCGCTCTCTTCCTCATTGCATTTCTCGAATCCTCCCTCCTCCCCATCGCGCCAGATTTGTTGCTCATTCCACTTTGCCTTGCGCGCCCGAAGCGCTCGTTTTGGTACGCGCTTGTCGTCGCGCTCGGCTCAACGCTTGGCGCGATACTCGGCTACTACATTGGATTGAAAATGTTTGATACAGTCGGCGCAGAGTTGCTGAATTTTTTCAGCTGGCATTCGGTGTTTGAAAATGTCCTGAGCAAATATCGCGAACACGCTGTGAGCGCGTTGCTCTTTGCAGGCTTCTTGCCGATTCCATTTCAAGTCTTTACGATAGCGGCAGGGTGGGGGAACACCATTCCGCTCGCGACGTTTGTCGCCGCGACGTTCGGCGGTCGGCTGATTCGGTTTTTCCTTGTCGGTGGGTTGCTGTTTGTGTTCGGAGAGACAGCGAAAGTCCTGCTTGAAAAATATTTTGGCAAAACCGTCTTGATCGTTGGAACATTACTAATTGTTTGGATTTTGGCTTCAAAACTCCTCAGCTAAAAGTTTCGATGAGGTGATTTCTTTATAGGAAAAATAGTGGAAATTCCTTATGTTATTGCACAAAATTTTGGTTAATCCGCTCTTCGTTGCCTTCCCCGCGTTTCGTTTCCCTTTTGTTTCATCAAGAACAAAGCGGAAGCATAACTACGTGGAGCTATTGAGCGAACGTTTTCAAATCCATTCTCTCATCAATTAAGGAGTACACCATTTCATGGAACTGTCTCTCATTTTGGGCATCAGCGTTCTTGGGTTGCTGTTTGCCGTTTGGTTGATTTCGGACGTCATGAAGCGTGACACCGGAACGGCAAAGATGCGCGAGATTTCGGACGCCATCAAAGCAGGCGCCGAGGCATTTTTGCGACGACAGAACCGCACTATCTTGACGTTCGCGGTTGCCCTTGGCGCACTGATTTACATTCTGTACGCGTTCGTGCGTGCGCACAACGAGCACGACCCGGCGAGTCCCTCGCAGTTGGCGTTGTGGACAACGTTGTCGTTTATGCTCGGCGCGCTCTGCTCGATTGCGGCTGGATACATGGGTATGTGGGTTGCGATTCGCTCGAACATCCGCACTGCAGCCGGCGCGACAAAGAATATGAACAGCGCATTGCAACCGGCGTTGCGCGGCGGCGCAGTGTCGGGGTTCTTCGTTGTTGCGTTGAGCTTGCTTGGCGTCGCGGGACTGTTTTGGCTCGTGCGATGGAGCGGCGTGACGGAAGATGTTACAAAGATTCCTTTGTTGATTGTCGGCTATGGATTCGGCGCAAGCTTCGTCGCGTTGTTCGCGCAGCTTGGCGGCGGTATTTACACGAAGGCGGCAGACGTTGGCGCCGACCTCGTCGGAAAAGTTGAAGCTGGAATTCCTGAAGACGACCCGCGTAACCCCGCTGTTATTGCAGACCTCGTTGGCGACAACGTTGGCGACTGCGCCGGTCGTGGCGCCGACTTGTTTGAATCAACTGCAGCCGAAAACATCGGCGCTATGATTCTTGCGGCGGGATTGTATCGAGCGAATGCAATGACGTTCGACGGCGCAGGTCTAACATTGCTTGGCGTGCTTCTTTTCCCCCTTGTTGCTCGTGCATTTGGTATCCTCGCATCCATCGTCGGTATCATGATGGTGAAGACAAATGATGCCGAAGACCCGATGAAGGCGTTGAATCGCGGCTACTACATTACCGCGGTTCTTGCGATGATTGGTTTCTTCATTGCATCAAAATGGTTGCTTGGTCCTTTCTATTTCAACTTCTTCCTCTGCGGATTGATTGGCGTTCTCACTTCAGTCGCATTCGTTCTCATCACCCAATACTACACTGAGTACAGGTATCGTCCGGTGAAGTCAATTGCGGAAGCTTCGCAAACCGGTCCCGCGACGAACATCATCAGTGGTATCGCCGTCGGTATGGAATCGACCGGTTACCCGGTGCTTGTTATCGCGGCGGCGATTATCGGAGCATACTTCCTCGGCGAGAACTCGGGTTTGGCACATGCCGGTCTCTTTGGAACCGCCGTCGCAACGATGGGTATGCTTGGAACTGCGGCGTACATTCTTGCAATGGACACGTTCGGCCCGATTACCGACAACGCAGGCGGTATTGTTGAAATGAGCCAGCAGCCGCACGAAGTTCGTGAGCGCACCGACCGTCTCGATTCAGTTGGCAACACGACCAAGGCTCTTACGAAAGGTTATGCAGTAGGTTCTGCGGCGCTTGCGGCGTTCCTACTCTTCAGCGCCTACATTGACGAAGTGAGAATTTACATGCCGAGTTTCGATGGCACAATCAACCTGAACAAGCCGGAAGTTTTCGTTGGCGCGATGTTCGGCGCGATGCTTGTGTTCTTGTTCTCGTCGATGGCAATCAAGGCCGTCGGACGCGCAGCGTATTCCATCATCAACAACGTGCGCGAACAATTCAAAAACAACCCAGGCATCATGGCGGGAACATCAAAGCCTGACTATGGGCAATGCGTTGATATTGCAACAAAGGCTGCTCTGAAAGAAATGGTCATGCCCGGCTTGCTCGTGGTCGGTATGCCGATTGCAGTCGGTCTCTTGTTCAAGTGGCTGTATGTTTCGCAAGGCTCACTAACGCAACATGCAAGCGGCGCTGAAGTAGTCGGCGGGTTTTTGATGGTGGGAACTATCGTCGGCGTTCTCATGGCGCTGTTCCTGAACAACGGAGGCGGCGCGTGGGATAATGCAAAGAAGTTCATCGAGACTGGCGCGTACGGCGGGAAAAAATCCGACCCGCACAAAGCATCCGTCGTCGGCGATACGGTCGGCGACCCGTTCAAAGATACTGCTGGACCATCGCTGCACGTGTTGATCAAGTTGTTGAGTACGATTACGTTGGTGTTGGCGCCGCTGTTTATTTGACTAAGCAAAATCCTGAGTCGAGCGAAGCGAGACGCAGGATCTCACAGCGTAGAAAAAAAATCCCGCTCAATGATGGGCGGGATTTTTTTGTACACGCAGGATCTCGCTGCTATCCGACAAAGTTCTCCTTCATCAAAGCCTGCGCTGCTTCGAGCTGCGCAACGGTATTAATCCCCTGAATCTCCAACGGGTCATTCGCCACCACAGCACTCACTTTGTGCTGGTGCAGCCAGAAGTAATGAAACACATCCGTCAGGTAATATTCCCCCTGCGCGTTCGTCGGGGTGATGTGGTTCAGACTTTCGAACAACAGTTTTGCATCGAACACATAGATGCCGGAGTTGATCTCGCGAATTTCCCTTTGCTCCTCGTCCGCATCCTTATGCTCGACAATGCCGAGCACACTTCCGTCGGTGTTGCGCAAGATGCGACCGTAGCCCGTCGCATCGTCGAGCACTGCCGTGAGGACGGTCGCCTGTGCACAGCTCGAACGATGATAGTCAATCAGATGGCGCGAGGTGTCGTGCGATAAAAGCGGCACATCGCCGGAAAGCACAAGCACGTCGCCCGCGAAATTCTTCAGCAGCAGCTCAGCCTGCATCACGGCATGGCCCGTTCCGCACTGAGGGTTTTGCTCAACACATTCCACTTTCGATCCGAAGACGGCGGCAAGATGATTGACGACGGAGTCCTTTTGCCACCCGACAATCACGATCACGTGTGAGGCTTCGAGTATGAGCGCTAGGTCAACAACGTGCTCGATCATCGGCTTGCCGTTGACTGCGAACATCACTTTTGCTTTGTCGGCGTTGTTCATGCGGGTTCCCTTCCCCGCCGCCATGATTACGACTGCAAAGCTTCTTTGCATTCTCCTCCTTGATTGCTTGTTATACCAGAATGACGATGTTGTCAATCAGCCTCGTTGTTCCAAACCTCACCGCCAGCGACACCAACACCGATTGTCCGGATTGAAGTTTCTCCAGCCCGTGCAAATCATAATTATCCGCGAACGAGATGTAGTCAACCTGCCCCGATGAACTCGAGCTGATACGCTGCACCATTTCATCAATCAACTTCCGGCATTCCCTCTCACCTTCTCTCACTTTTTGCTCGGCGAGCTTCAACACCCTGAAGAGCGCCGTAGCCTCGGTTCGCTGCGATGGACTCAAGTACGTGTTGCGCGAGCTCATTGCAAGCCCGTCCGGCTCACGGACTGTCGGCACAACGAGTATTTCGAGATCCATATTCAAATCTTTCACCATGCGACGAATCACGGCAACCTGCTGCGCGTCCTTCTGACCGAACACCGCAACATGCGGCTTCGTGAGATTGAACAGTTTCGCTACAACAGTCGCGACGCCGCGAAAATGTCCTGGACGCGATTTTCCTTCGAGCACCTCCGTGATTCCTTCCACATTCACATACGTTGCATAACCCGTCGGATACATTTGGGAGGCATCCGGTATGAAGAGGTAATCGGTCCCGGCGGATGTGGAAAGCTGAAGGTCCCGTTCGAAATTGCGCGGGTAGCGCGAAAAGTCTTCATTCGGCCCGAACTGCGTCGGGTTGAC
>JANNUB010000390.1:0-9146 GCA_031394795.1 Ignavibacteriota bacterium
CATTCACCCTCGCTGCCGGGTCGCAGTGTGGCTTCTGCATCCCCGGAATTGTCGTTCGAGCCAAGCATCTTCTCCACAACAATCCGACTCCTTCACGTGATGAGATTGCTCGATCGCTGAACAACCATATCTGTCGCTGCACCGGGTATGTGAAGATCATTGACGCCATAGAACTTGCGGCGAAAGCATTCCGTGGTGAGCCACTGCCCGAGCCGGATTATTCCGGCAAAGTGGGCACAAGTCTCCCTCGCATGGACGCCGAGAAGTTCGCGATGGGCGAGCGACCATACATTGACGACATGAACCTCCCCGACATGCTGCACGCAGCGTTTCTTTTTTCACCTCATCCCCGGATGAAGGTCGTGAAGATTGACGCTACGGAAGCCGAGCAACTCCCGGGAGTCGTTCGGATCGTAACTGCCAAGGATGTTCCCGGTCAACGCAGGCAGGGTCTCATCTACAAGGATTGGCCCATGTTTGTTGCTGAAGGGGAAATCACGCACTGCATCGGCGACGTTGTGGCGGCAGTTGTTGCCGAAAATGTTCGAACCGCCCGCAAGGCTGTTGAGCTTATTCGTCTCGAGTATGAAGTTCTGCCCGGTGTGTTCGACCCTGAAGAAGCATTGAAACCGGATGCGCCGCGCGTTCATGCCGACCACGATAATCTTCTCTCTCGCTCCGTCATTAAACGCGGTGATGTTGAGAAGGCTCTTGCCGATTCTGCGTTCGTGGAGACTCGAACATTCGAGACGCAGATGGTTGAGCACGCGTTTCTTGAACCGGAGAGCTCGATCGCGGTTCCGCGAGATGGGGCGATTGAAGTTTTCACTCAAGGTCAGGGAGTGTTTGACGACCGCACGCAGATTGCGTCGTTCTTGAATCTGCCGGAAGAGAAAGTAACAGTCACTCTCGTTTCGAATGGCGGTGCATTTGGTGGAAAAGAAGACCTGAGCATTCAAGCACAGGTCGCTCTCATGGCACGCCTCGTACAAAAACCCGTAAAGGCGACGCTCACTCGCGAGGAGAGCATCCGACTTCATCCGAAGCGTCATCCAATCAAGATGAAATACACTGTCGGCTGCGACAAGGATGGTCGCATCACCGCCGTGCATGCGCGCATGATTGGCGACAAAGGCGGGTATGCGTCCGTGGGAACGAAGGTGCTTGAGCGAGCCGCGGGACATGCCGTCGGTCCGTATAGAATTCTCAACTCCGATGTTGAAGCGCTTGCAGTATACACCAACAACCTGCCGTGCGGCGCAATGCGCGGCTTCGGCGCCAACCAAGCTGCGTTCGCCATCGAAGGAATGATGGACATCCTTGCAGAAAAGGTCGGCATTGACGGCTGGGAGATGCGTTGGCGGAATGTGGTCAACGTTGGCGACACGTTTTGCACGGGTCAGGTGTTTGAAAAGTCCGTTGGCATCAAGAAGACACTGCTCGCTGTCAAAGACATCTACTATTCATCGAAGTACGCGGGCATTGCATGTGGCATAAAGAATGTCGGCATCGGCAATGGCATGCCGGAGTATGGCCAAGCAATGGTGACGGTGATGCCCGATGAAACGATAAAGATCAACACGGGCTTTACAGAAATGGGGCAAGGTTTCTGTACCGTGATGATTCAGTTCTTTTCTGATGTAACGGGAATAGACCCGCGCAAAGTTCGTGTCGATATCGACACGACACAGCCAACGCCGTGCGGCATGACGACCGCTTCGCGTGCAACGGTGCTTGGCGGTCGAGCCGTCATCAAGGCTGGCGAGCAAGTGAAAAAGGACTTGAATGCGGGCAAGACACTGAGAGATTTGGTCGGGAAGAAATACTTCGGCGAAGTCGTGATTGATTACACAACTGCGCTCGATGCGAAGACGAACAAGCCGATTACTCACATGACGTTTGGATTTGCAACGCAAGTGTGCATACTTGACGACCAAGGACGACTGAAGAAATTCGTTGCCGCGCATGACGTCGGCAAAGTTATCAACAGGAAGTTGCTCGAAGGACAGCTTGAAGGCTCCATCCACATGGGACTTGGCTACGCACTGACGGAGGAACTGAAGCTCCATAATGGTGTGCCCGAATCATTCAAGCTTCGCTCGCTTGGACTCTTGCGCGCGAAGGACATGCCGGAAACAGAGATCATTCTGATTGAAGAGCACGAACCTGAGGGACCGTTTGGAGCGAAAGGAGTCGGCGAGATCGGTTTGGTGCCAACCGCAGGAGCCGTTGCCAGTGCGCTCTACAAGTACGACGGCATCCGACGCTACAAGCTGCCGATGAAGGACGCGCCTGCTGCGAAGGCAATTCTTGGTGGCATGAAATAACATGATTGACCATTGAACGTTGATCGTTGACTATTGATCGTTCATTCGGGAGAAGAATAGTCAACGTTCAACGGTCAATGTTCAATTGTCAGTCGCAAAGTTCTCTTGACTATTCGATGTGCAATTTAGGAGGAACATGTCAGCCATAATCAAAAAACTCAACCACGAAGTAATAAAGAAAACCGCCGCCCGCTGTCGCGACCGAGGAATTACGATTCCAACATTCGCACAGATGCGAAACCCGAATCTCATTCCCCGAGCCATCCAAGAGAAACTTTCAAAAGTTGGATTGTGGGATATCAATCCCGTGAATCTCTTTCGCATCACGTGGAAGAACGATATGAAGACGGGATTGTACGGCGGCGTGAACTACATCGAAATCCCGAAAGAGATTACGGGAGTGAAGGCGCGCATCATCGGACTTGTGGGAAAATACTTTCCCACCGGCGCGCATAAGGTTGGCGCGGCGTTCGGTTGTCTCGTACCGCGGCTTGTGAGCGGCGAGTTCGACCCTGAGAAGCACAAAGCAGTCTGGCCCTCGACGGGCAACTTCTGCCGCGGCGGTGCGTTCGATTGTGCGCTGTTGGATTGCACGCCAGTCGCGATTCTTCCTGAAGAAATGTCGAAGGAGCGGTTCGCGTGGCTTCGTGAGATTGGCGCGGAAGTGATTGCAACGCCTGGCTGCGAATCGAATGTGAAAGAGATTTACGACAAATGCTGGGAGCTGAAGCGCGACCCGAACAATATCATCTTCAATCAGTTTGAAGAGTTTGGAAATCCGATTTGGCATTACAACGTGACGGGTCCTGCGATTGAGGAAGTGTTTCACGGGCTTAACGTGGAGAGTGGGCGAGCGGCGGCGTTCATCTCTGCAACAGGCTCGGCAGGAACGATTGCGGCGGGGGATTATCTCAAGAAACAATTTCCGCATCTCAAAGTTGTCGCGAGCGAAGCGCTTCAATGTCCGACGCTGCTGATGAACGGTTTCGGCGGACATCGCATCGAAGGCATCGGCGATAAGCATGTGCCGTGGGTTCACAATGTGCACAACACGGACGCGGTTGTCGCTATTGACGACGAGGATTGCATGCGCGTGCTGCGTTTGTTCAACGAGCCTGCGGGTCACGAGTATCTCTCGTCGTTGGGAGTGTCTGAAAAAGAAATTCAGAACTTGCCGCTGCTTGGCATTTCGGGCATCGGCAATTTGCTCGCGGCAATGAAGGCGGCAAAATATTTTGAGCTGAATGAGAACGACGTTGTCTTCACCATTTTCACCGACTCGACGGATTTGTACAAATCGCGTCTCGATGAACTGCGCGACGAACGCGGCGGCTACACGGTGATGCAAGCGGCGAAAGACCACGCTGGTCCGCTCGCGCATCAGAGTATTGATTACTTTAAGGAGCTTTCGTACTACGAGCGGAAGGCGATTCACAATTTGAAATATTTTACATGGGTCGAGCAGCAGGGAAGAACGTCCGAAGATCTGAACGCGCAATGGTCGCTAGAGTTTTGGACGCGGATGTTTGAGGAGGAAGTGAAGGTGTTTGATTCTATGATTGAGGAGTTTAATGCGATGGTTGAGCGCGGATGATTGTCGAGTGCTTTGTGAGAAATCTCCCGCCTCTTGTTCCGCCTTTTGGAATCCCGCATATTGGCGGAATCCAAAGAGCGGGAGATTCCGCCTTCTGAGCGGGATTTCCCGCTGCGTGGGATTCCACTCCATAGCGGGATTCCAAAGAGCGGAACCGCCGCTGTTTGGCGGGACCGATTATGGTGAACTGTTATGAATGAGTCTGTTGCTTTATACTGAATTATTCATAGATTGCCGTATACTTATGAATAATTCTCTATAAAAAGCCTAAGAAAATGGACAGAATTAAGAACCCGTTCTCTCCAGGAGCAGGATCACCGCCACCTGAACTGGCAGGTCGTGATTCCATTCTCGATCAGGCTCGTGTCCTACTTGGACGCGTCCGAGCCAAGCGTCCGGAGAAGAGTATTCTTATGACCGGCTTACGGGGCGTTGGCAAGACCGTCTTACTAAATGAAATAGAAAGCATCGCACGGAGCGAAGACTATAGAACGATCCTCATCGAGGCTCATGAGAACAAACATCTTGCCCTGCTTCTCGCCCCGCATCTACGCCGGCTCTTGTATGAACTGGACAGAATCGCTGGCGCCGGCGACAAAGTGAAGCGAGGCATCGGCGTTCTCCGGAGTTTCATCGGAGCAATCAAAATCTCCGTTGGGGAAATTGATCTTGGCATTGACATCGAGCCTGAGCGCGGTTCAGCCGATAGCGGAGATCTGGAAGTGGATCTTCCCAACCTGTTCGTCGCAGTTGCAGAAGCAGCCGAAGAGCGAGGGACAGCCGTTGCCATCTTGATTGATGAGATTCAATACTTCGGCGAGCCGGAGCTGAGCGCTCTTATCATGTCAATGCACAAAATGCAGCAGCGCCAACTTCCGCTGGTCCTGCTCGGGGCAGGTTTGCCTGTTCTCCCCGGACTTGCGGGTGAATCGAAATCCTACGCGGAACGACTCTTCAACTTTCCGGATATCGGTCCGCTCTCGGAACAGGATGCTGCCAAGGCGCTTCAGGATCCGGTGAAAGCGGCGGGAGAAAAGTTTGACGACGCTGCCCTTCGTCGGATTTTTCGGTTGACCAAGGGGTATCCCTACTTTCTGCAGGAATGGGGATACCAAGCGTGGAACCAAGCGGAGTCTTCTCCTATTTCCCTAGCCGTCGTGAAGAAGTCCACCAGCGTGGTGGCAGCGCGCCTTGACGAGAACTTTTTCCGTGTTCGCTTTGATCGGCTCACACCGCGCGAAAAAAATTACTTGCGGGCGATGGCGCATATCGGTTCCGGTCCACATCGAACATCGGACATTGCTGAAGCGCTTGGCGCGAAAATCACGACCCTTGGTCCGGTACGGGCGAGCCTCATCAAGAAAGGAATGATCTACAGTCCCGCTCACGGCGATATGGCATTCACCGTTCCTCTCTTCGACGAGTTCATGCGAAGGGCTATCCCTGAGTTTCAATCGAAAGCCAAGAAATAAGCCGCTACGAATGTTGGAGAATTCCTGAGATGAGATACGTTGAGAACATATATGTGATCGAGGCATGGGGGAAGTGGTATTGAACGCATGTTGGACGCCTGCCGGAACGCCAAAGTTCCTGAGCCTGATTTTCAAAGAACTTTCGTACTACGAGCGCAAAGCGATTCATAATTTGAAATACTACACGTGGGTTGAGCAACAGGGGAGAACTTCTGAAGAGTTGAACGCGCAATGGTCGCCTGAGTTTTGGCAGAGGATGTTTGAGGAAGAGGTTGTTGTGTTCGATAGGACGATTGCGGAGTTTAATGCGTTGGTTGCGCGCGGGTGATTGGGGATTTCGGATTGTGGATTGTGGATTGAAAAGCAAACCGCCATCGCCGCGATCCTCTCCGACATGGATGCCGAGATTGCCGCGTTGGAAGCGCGTCTCGCCGAAGCCCGGCACATCAAACAAGGGATGATGCAGGAGCTTCTGACGGGGAGGGTGAGGCGATACGAGTCCCTTCATTCTGATGTTGTGGACTTATTGAAACTGTTAACATCCATCATCAAGTTATCCAAATCCAGAAACACATTATGAAGGAAAGCCAACACATAGAATGGAAAGAGTCTTGGCGGGATGAATACTTGAAATGGATTTGTGGATTCGCAAATGCAGAAGGGGGCACGCTGGTCGTCGGTCGGAACGACAAGGGGAAGGTGGTTGGCGTAAGCGATGCACGGAAGCTGCTGACGGATATTCCCAACAAGGTGCGTGACATCCTCGGCATCATGGTGGATGTGAATCTCCGAAAGAGTGCGGGCAAGGAAACCGTGGAGATTGTTGTCGAGCCCTATCCCTATCCGGTGAGCTACAAGGGAGAATACCACTATCGCAGCGGTAGCACCAAGCAAGAGATACGAGGAGCAGCACTGGATCGCTTCCTGCTTAGTAAACAAGGGCGACATTGGGATGGGGTTCCCGTTCCGAACGTCTCTACAAGAGAATTGGCAAAGCCAACCTTCGATGCGTTTCGCAAACAGGCAAGCCAGAGTCGTCGCCTTGACTCTGTCACACTCCGTGAGCCAGTGAGGGGACTCATCGAGAAGCTGCATTTGGTGGAGGGCGCCAACCTGAAACGTGCCGCCCTCCTTCTTTTTCATCCCGACCCTGAACGCTTCGTTGCGGGTGCGTACGTGAAGATCGGCTTCTTCCGGACTAACGCAGATCTGCTCTACCATGACGAGATTCATGGCAATCTCTTCACGCAAGTGGAGAAGGCGATGGAGTTGCTTCAGACAAAGTACCTCAAGGCGAGCATCAGCTATAGCGGCGTTCAGCGCATTGAGACCCTGCCGGTTCCGGAGGCAGCTCTTCGTGAAGCCGTACTCAACGCAATCATCCATAAAGACTATGCTTCCGGAACGCCGATTCAGATCAGCATCTATGATGACAAGCTCCTGCTTTGGAACCCCGGTCGGTTACCGGAGAACTGGACGATAGCGAAGCTCAAAGCAAAGCACGCCTCCCGGCCATTCAACCCTGATGTGGCGAATGCGTTCTTCCGTGCAGGCATGATTGAGGCGTGGGGACGCGGCATTGAACGCATGGTGGAGGCCTGTCGAGGCGCAAATGTTCCCGAACCCGACGTGCGTTACGAATCCGATGGCATTTGGGTGGAATTCCGTTTTGCGAAGAGTTATGTGAAGGCAATGAGACAAGCCCAGAAGACCGCCCAAGAAACTACCCAAGAAACTACCCAAGAAACTACCCAAGAAAAGATCATCGCGTTGTTGCGAGCCGACCCCACCCTAACTCGGGACGATCTGGCAAAGAAAACAGGATTGACTTCAGATGGCATCAAATACCACCTTAACAAGTTGAGATCTGCGGGGACCATTCGGCACGTTGGCCCGACAAAAGCAGGCCACTGGGAGGTTCTGAAATGAACGGCATTGGTCAACCTGAACGCGCAACACAAAACCGTGTCATCGCCCTTTTCCGCGACGAACTTGGCTATCGCTACGTCGGCGACCGGGCCGACCGCGAAAACAACAGCAACATCGAGGAGCGTTTGCTTACCACATTTCTACAACGGAGCGGCTACACGGTGATGCAAGCCGCGAAAGACCACGCGGGTCCACTTGCGCATCAGAGCATTGATTACTTCAAAGAACTCTCGTACTACGACCGCAAAGCGCTTCACAATTTGAAATACTTCACATGGGTTGAGCAGCAGGGGCGAACGGTTGATGAGTTGAATGCTCTGTGGGAGCCGGAGTTTTGGCGAGAGATGTTTGAGGATGAGGTTCTTGTATTTGACACAATGATTGGGGAGTTTAATGCCAAGGTGGGCTTGGGTGATTTCGGATTAGAAAAGTGGTGAGATGGACTCTACCTTGCGTGTGGTGTTCCTCTATTTTCTGGCTTTCTTGATTGCTGTTATCCCTTGTGCATCATTGATTCTCACATGACCAAACAGATCCTCAGAGAAACAGCAATAATCATGTTGGCTTTGTTTGTGAATTCGATTCATAGCCATGCTCAGAATCAGATTCCAAACTTAGTAAAGAGTATTGCACCATCGACCGTTCTAATTCTGACTTATGATTCAGAAAGGAAGGAACTGTCGCAAGGCAGTGGATTCTTCTATGAAGGATGGAACGAAATCATAACGAACCAGCATGTACTTGAGGGGGCCAGTTTTGCTTCAATCAAAACATCGGACGGCCGACTGTTTGATTTGCTACATGTGGTCGGAGAAAATAAATCCAGTGACCTTGTTCTCCTACAGGCTGGAATGGACTCAAGTGTAGCCCGACCGCTGCCAATTACCAAAACTTTGCCTAAGGTCGGGGAAAGCGTGGTCGCAATAGGCGCACCTTTTGGATTGGCAACGACTGTAACATCGGGAATTGTTTCTGGCATAAGAGAGATGCCAAGGATATGGTCTAACCATTCAGATTTCTGCTTCGATATCAAGTGGTTCAAGCGGCAGTCCAGTGGTAAATCTCAAAGGAGAGGTGGTGGGCATAGCGACCTTTGTTTTTTCAAAAGGCCAGAGCCTCAATTTTGCTGTATCATCCAAGAGCCTTCTCAATCTTAAGAAGTTTCACACTCCTTTGTCGGTGAAGGAGTGGACAAACAAGAGGGCAATTGAACTTGCTGATGTAGCTGCGAAGCTGTACAGAGAAGGTTGTGAATTATTTTGGGAAAAGAAATATGAAGATGCTTTGGGCATTCTACGACGCTCCCTAATTTATTACCCCTTACTTCAAGCTGCTCATCTCGTTGCAGGTCATTGCAACTATGAACTTGGTCGTTTCACTGAAGCCATCCAAGACTATCAGGAGGCCATTCGTCTTGATTCAACGGACGCGCATGCTAACTATCGATTAGGGATGGTGTATCACGACTTGGGAAAGTATTTTGAGGCCATTCAATCGTACAAGAATGCTATTAAATATGAACCAAGCGATTTCTACAATTACTTAGGACTCATCTACACCTTAGAGAAGCTTGAACGATATGATGAAGTTATTGATTTGTGTAAGACCGCCATCCAAATTAAGCCAGACAATGACGGGGTGCGACTCAGCTTGGGGATGGCATATTTGGCATTAAACAATAGGGAAGCGGCATGGGAGCAATACGAAATCCTCACGAAAATGAGGAGTACTCTTGCTCCCACTCTAAAGTACTTCATGAACAATTCAAGATGAATTTCCGATTCTCAATAGTTCAGAAAGCCAGTCGAAGAACCTGCCTTTGTC
>JANNUB010000402.1:0-15612 GCA_031394795.1 Ignavibacteriota bacterium
GCCTCGCTCGCACCGTCGCCGAAGGGAACCCGCAAAATCATTCTTTCGACGAACATCGCGGAAACGAGCATGACGATTGACGGCGTGCGCGTTGTGATTGACTCAGGACTTGCGCGCACGATTCGTTTTGATCCGCGCCGAGGAATGTCCGGTCTCATCACAACGCCTGTCTCGCAAGCATCAGCCGACCAACGACGCGGGCGAGCAGGAAGAGAGCAACCTGGTGTTTGCTATCGCTTGTGGACGGAATCGCAGCACGCATCGTTGCCGCGCTTCTCGAAGCCGGAAATCCTCGAAGCCGATCTCGCACCGCTCGCGCTTGAGCTTGCACGCTGGGGATCGCCGAATGGGGCAGGCTTACGTTTTCTCGATGCGCCGCCTTCGGCGCATCTTTCTCAAGCGCAAACATTGCTGAAAGATCTTGGAGCACTCGATGGTGAAGGAAAGCTCAGTTCGCACGGCCAAGCGATGTCGGACTTGCCGGTGCATCCGCGTCTCTCACACATGCTCATCAAAGGGAAAGAACTTGGCGTCGGCGCGCTCGCGTGCGAAGCTGCAGCGCTGCTTGATGAACGCGATTTGCTTCGTGGCGTTCGCGATGCGGATATTGATTTGCACTCGCGCTTGCAAGGCGTTCGCGCAGGAGGCGAACTAGACCGATTCGCTCGTGAACGGGCGCTTGTGCAAACGCGCCGACTTCAACAGATGCTTGGCGTCAGGAAGCAACAGAGTTCCGATGAGAAGCTCGGCGTCCTGCTCGCGCTCGCGTATCCTGAACGTGTCGCAATGCGGCGCGGCGATCGCTTTCAACTTGCAGGAGGCCCGATTGCCGTCATACCTGAACGAAGTTTGCTGGCGAGAGAAAAGTTTCTTTCCATCGGTGATGTTGACGGTGCAGGCTCCAAAGTGAAAGTGAAAGTCTTTCTCGCAGAGCCGCTGAGCGAAGCTGATGTTCGAGAAGTGTTCGCGGACAAGATCGAAACGTTGGATGAAGTTCGATGGGACAGCAGGGAAGAGGCGGTGGTCGCGCGGCGAGTGAGGAAACTCGGAGCAATGACACTCTCAGAAACTTCCATCACTCCAAACGGTGAGGCAATTGCCAACGCGATGCTCGAAGGAATCCGAGCGATGGGGTTGCGCTGTTTGCCTTGGACGAAAGAAGCGACGCATCTGCGAGAACGAAGTGAGTGGCTCAGAAATCAAAAACTGGTCGGCGATGATTTTCCAAATCTCAGCGGCGAGCATTTGCTTGCAACGCTGGAAGATTGGCTCCCGCCGTTTCTTAGCGGCATCACGCGTCGAACGCATTTGGAGCGATTGAATCTTTCGGAAATGTTTCGCGCACGTTTTTTGTACGAGGAACTCGCCCAGCTCAATCGCTTAGCCCCAACACATGTAACAGTGCCCACGGGCTCACACATTACGCTCGATTATTCAGGCAATCAACCCGTTCTCGCAGTTCGACTTCAAGAAATGTTCGGCGAAAAGAACACGCCGACGATTGCCGATGGGAAAGTCAAAGTTCTGGTTCATCTTCTCTCGCCCGCCCGCCGTCCGCTCGCCGTAACGCAAGACCTCGCGAGTTTCTGGCGCAACGCGTATCCCGACGTTCGAAAAGAAATGCGCGGGCGGTATCCGAAACATTATTGGGCGGAGGACCCGTTGAATCCTAACTAAACCCTGAGTCCGCCGCAGGCGGGCGAAGGGTCTCTCACTTCTAAAATGAAAAATGAAAAAGGAAAAAGGAAAAAGGGAAAGAGAAGAAGTGCCGACCTCCCATCAAATCTCCACTACTCCATCACTCCAACACTCGCGAGTCTAGTATCGGCGAGACCCTTCGCCTGAGAAGCGGCTCAGGGTTGAGAGTCCGCAGGTTCGATCGTCGCCGACATCGAGCCTTTACAATTCGGCATCCGCCAATCCGCGCCGTAGCTTTCGATTTGTTCCTTCTTCAACTGCGCCCGCTCCTTGTGCGTCGTATTTACGATGACAAGCTTCTTCGAATCTACCTCGCACGCCATTTGATACGCGGTCTCCATGCTGTGTCCGAAAATATCCATCAGCATTTCGATGACGTAGTCGTACGTATGCGCGTCGTCGTCCAGTAGAATGACGTGATAGCGTGGGATGAGCTTGACCACGTCGTCTTCTGTCGTTTCGATTTCAGGGAGTGTGAGAACGTTTGGCATCGGGAAAATGTAATCAACTCCAAGTTGCAAATTTTACGCTTCAAAATCTAACATCTCTTTTCATTGCATCAAAATTTCATTTCGAGTAGATTGATACGAAATCAAGATCCGAAATCCCGAGTACCCCAGAGACTGCACCCCAACGATGTCCGAACAACAAATTGTAGAGCCGAAACTCCTTCGCGGCTTCCGCGATTACTTGCCCGCACAGATGAACGCGCGGCTCAAGATGATCGCGACCATTCGCCGCGTGTACGAGCTGTACGGATTCCAGCCGTTAGATACGCCCGCGCAAGAATACCGCGTCACACTCACGGGCTACGGTGAAGAGAACACGAAGCAGATTTTCAGTTTTCAAAACCCTGAAGAGGAAGATGTTGCTCTCCGCTTCGACCTGACTGTTCCGCTTGCACGCGTTGTCGCGCAATATCCCGACTTGCAGTTACCGTTTCGCCGCTATCAAGTCGCTCCCGTGTGGCGTTGCGACAAGCCCGACCCCGGGAGGTTTCGTGAGTTCATTCAATTCGACCTTGATGCTGTTGGCGTAACATCGCTCGCGGCTGATGCGGAAATTCTTTGCGCGATGCACGACACGCTCAAGGCGCTCGGCATTGAACGCTTCAAAATAAAATTCAGCGACAGAAAAGTTCTAAACAGCTTGCTCGATTTCGCAGGCATTCCTCACGTGCGTGCGCATGATGTTTTTCGCGTGCTCGACAAGTTGGACAAGATTGGATTGGATGATGTTGTTGCCGAGTTGACTGTCGGTCGGGATGCGTCGGGCGTGAAGATGGTTGGACTCGCTTTGAACACGCAACAAGTTGACCGCATCAAGCAATTTCTCAAACTCCCGACGGGGAAACGCCGAGAAGTGTTGGGAAATCTTTCCGAGTTGTTCAAGTCGGTTGCGTCTGCGAAGGAAGCGATTGATGAGCTTGGCTTCATTTGCGATTCGCTTGATGCGATGGGAATTGCGGAAGAGAACGTCCTGCTCGACTTGACGATAGCCCGCGGTCTTGATTATTACACGGGTCCGGTTTTCGAAGCGAGTTTGGATGACGCGCCGGAGTTCGGCTCTGTTTTCGGCGGCGGGCGTTACGACGGACTGGTCGAAAGATTTTTGGGGAGAAAGATTCCCGCCGTCGGCGCTTCGATTGGCGTTGACCGTCTGTTCGCGGCGATGGAGAAACTTGGTTTGCACGAACTCGCGCCATCAACCGCAAAAGTCATCGTCACAGTGATGGAACCTTCCCGTCTCGTCGAATATCAAAAACTGACGCGGGAAATTCGTCAAGCAGGCATCAACGCCGAAATGTATTTGGGGGATGAGAAATCGCTTGGCAAGCAGTTACAATACGCGAACCGTCAGCAAATTCCTCTTGCCGTTATCATCGGAAGCGATGAGTTTGCGAAAGGCGAAGTGACGATCAAGAATTTGAAACTCGGCGGTCAGCTGCAGGACAAAAAGAAGAACATGCAAGGAAAAGAGCGAGATGAATGGCTTGCACTGTCTCGTACCGTTCAACAAACTGTACCGTATTCTCTTTGCTTAGATACACTCAAGACTACTCTTTCCACAAGCTGATTGAAAATGAAATACAGTTTAGAGAAGTCATACGAAATCCTCGACAGAACGCCACGCGTTTTGAAAGCGCTATTGTCCAACCTCAACGATGATTGGACAATGAAGAACGAAGGTCCCGAAACATTTTCACCGTATGATGTGGTGGGTCATTTGATTCATGGCGAGAAAACGGATTGGGTTGTCAGAGCAATAATCATTCTTGAACACGGCAAAGAAAAACCATTTACACCGTGGAACAGGTTTGCGCAATACGAAGAGAGCAAGGGCAAAAAGCTTGGGCAATTGCTCGATGAGTTTGAAGTTGTACGGAGAGAAAATATGCGATGGTTCAAGGGAATGAACTTGTCGGAAGCTGACTTACATAGAAAAGGAATTCATCCCAAATTGGGCGAGGTCACTTTGCGAAATTTGCTTGCGACGTGGGTCGTCCACGACCTCACTCATGTGGCGCAAATAACCAGAGTCATGGCAAAACAGTACAAGGAAGAAATGGGACCATGGCCTGAATTTTTTAGAATACTGAATTTTTGAGTGGATGGGTTTTGAGTCTTGTTCGTCAATGTAAACCATTGCAAATCTGTGGTTGATTTTGGTTGTCATCGAAATAGGAAAACGAAATGTCAATCGTCTTAGATGGAAATTCACTCACGATAGAAAAACTCGTTCGCATTGCGCGCCACGGCGAGAAAATTGAACTCGACGCGCAAGCGTTAGAACGAATCAAAGTCTGTCGCCGAATGCTCGAAGACAAGTTGCGCGCGAAAGAAGTGATGTACGGAACCAACACAGGCATCGGCGAGTTTTCGGAAATCGTGTTGAGCGATGAACAGGTGCGCGAGTTTCAGCGTTATCTCATCTACAATCACGCTGCGGGAATTGGCGAGCCTGCGCCCATAGAGTATGTTCGCGGCGCGATTGCGGGACGCATCAACGTTCACGCGCATGGCAACTCAGCCTGCCGGCCCGAGATTACCCTGACGATGGTCGAGATGCTCAACAAAGGCGTCACACCCGTGGTGTGCCAGAAAGGGTCGGTCGGGGCGAGCGGAGACCTTGCCCCGATGGCGCAAGCCGCGCTTCTGTTGATGGGTGAAGGTGAAGCGTTCTATCAGGGTGAACGTTTGCCGGGGCGCGTTGCAATGGAGCGCGCCGGGATTCCCATTCCCGGACTTCAGGCGCGCGATGGACTCGCCGCCATCAATGGCTCAAACCTGCTGACGGCGATGAGCGCGATTCATCTCAACGACATCAATCGCTGGTTGAAGCAGGCAGAGATCGCATGTGCCATGACTCTCGAGGCGCTCATCGCGAATCTTAAGCCGTACGACAATCGTCTGCATGAACTGCGCGGGTTTCCAGGCGCGATGCGCAGCGCGAGAGCAATCATGAAATGCATCCAAGGAAGCGACCTCGCCACCGGCACGATGAAGACGAAAGTGCAGGACGCGTATTCGATGCGGTCAAGTCCGCAAGTGATCGGCGCGGCGCACGACGCAGTTGCCTGGGCGCGCACGCAAGTCGAAACGGAACTCAACGGCGTTGCCGATAATCCGATTTTTCTTCCCGATGAGAAGCTCACACTCACGGGCGCGAACTTTCAAGGAACGCCCATCTCGCTTCCGATGGATATGGTGGGCGCTGCGGTGACGATGGTGTGTGTTCTCTCGGAGCGCAGACTGAATCGCCTTACCAATCCGGCGCTGAGTGTTGGCTTGCCGGCGTTTCTCACGAAAGACCCCGGCTTCTATTCGGGATTCATGCTCAGTCAGTACACCGCCGACACGTTGATTGTTGAACAGAGAATGCTTTCTGCTCCGGCGTCCGTTCAATCAATTCCTGCCGCTGCCGACCAAGAGGACTTCGTTTCGATGGGGATGAACACCGCAATCAAGAACGGACAGATACTCGAGAACGCCTACGGTGTGCTCGGCATCGAGTTCATGGCGGCTGCCCAAGCGCTGGAGTTCCGACGGTTTTCTCCCGGCGCCGGCGTGAGAAAAGCGAAAGAAGTCATCCGCAAACACGTTTCCCGGCTCGAGCAGGACCGTCCTTTGTATCCCGACCATAACACGATGCAAAAACTTGTGAAGTCGTGTGAGATTCTGGAAGCGGTTGAAAAGGAAGTGGGGCTTCTGGAGTGATTCGGACAACCTCGATGAACGCAAAACCTTTACTACTGCACTTACTCGACGAAGCATACCTTGCAACATTGCAACATTGCACCATTTCACCATTTCATCATTTGCATCATCTCATTTATTTATGCCGCTCAAGGTTACAATGATGAAATGTTACAATGATGCAATGATTCACTTTTCGCAAGTTACCTCAAGATGTCAGAAGAAAAAATATCGTTCCGCGTACTTCTCGCTTACCTTTCCGTTTTCATCATCTGGGGCTCGACCTATCTTGCAATTCGCATTGGCGTGAAAGATTTGCCTCCTGCGTTGTTCGCGGGTATTCGCTTCGTCATCGCGGGAACGCTCATGCTTGCGTTCGGGAAACTCAAAGGCTTTTCGCTTCCCAATCGCAACGGGCTGCGCGACCTCGCCATCATAGGAATTCTTCTTTTGGTCGGCGGAAACTTACTGGTCGTGTGGGCGGAGAAAACTATTCCGTCGGGACTTGCGGCGCTTATTATTTCTATCGTGCCGTTGTTCATGGCGACCATTGATTCGTTCATGCCAAAGGGGCAAACTCTTCCCGCGTTCGGTTGGGTGGGAATTTTTGTCGGCATCGTCGGCACGCTCATTCTCGTTTCGCCGAGTCTCGGTCTTGTCGAAGGCGAGCATCTTAATCCGCTCGGCATCGGCGCATTGATAAGCGCCTGTTTGTTCTGGTCAATCGGCTCGGTGTATTCGCGTCATCATCATGTCGAAGGAAATATTTTCACGAACTCGGGCGTGCAGAATCTCGTGCCTGGCGTTGTGCTTGTGTGCATCGGCGTCGCGGGCGGCGAGTTGCCGCAGTTTCATCTCACGCAAAGTGGAGTGCTCGCGCTTCTCTACTTGATTGTTTTTGGTTCCATCATCGGATACACTTCGTACGTGTATTTGTTGCGTCATCAACCGCCTGCGAAAGCCGCGACGTATGCGTACATCAATCCGATTGTGGCAATCATTCTCGGCTGGTTGATTTTGGATGAACCGATTTCGGTGCGAACGATACTTGCCGCCGCGGTAATTCTTGCGGGCGTCGCGATTGTGCAGACATCGAAAATGCGAAAGTAAAAAGATAGGAACGCGGATGACGCGGATTGAGCGGATGCTCACAGATTTATTTTTCTTGAATCGATAAAAACATAGCGGTTAAATGGAAGCAACAACACCCTCTCTCAAAACAACTGCGCTACGCGAAGCCGCGCTCATTCTTTTCGTCTCAATTCTTTTAGGGTTCGGCTATACCTTCGTTATGAAGAAGGGTTTTTTTTCTCCGCCGCAACCGATTGTGCAAGCGAAAGCCGAAGTTGCCCCTGTCTTCATTTCGTATGAAGAAGCGAAAGCGATGTTCGATGCGAACACCGCGTTGTTCGTGGACGCTCGCCACGAGTACGATTACAAGCTCGGACATATCAAGGGAGCAATCAACGTCCCGTTGAAGGATTTTGAGCTGGCGAAATCTCCGCTCGCCACTCTTCCCAAAGACAAGCTCCTTGTCACCTACTGCGACGGCGCGGATTGTAACTCAAGCATTGAGCTGGCGCAGAAACTATCCGACGCTGGCTTCACGAACGTAAAAATGTTTTTCGGCGGATGGAATGAATGGCAGTCACGACATCTGCAGACTGAAACCATACCCTGAGCGCTTCTACGCGAAGGGTCTCAATGTTATTAGTTCGTAGAGTTTGTAGGGTTCATAGAGTTGGAATGAAAGCCTTGAAATCACTTCTTGAAAATTCCTACGTACTATTGATGGCGAGAATCGTCCTCGGCTTCATCTTCATCGTCGCGAGCATAGACAAAATCGCCGACCCGAGTGCGTTTGCCGTTTCGATTAGATATTACAAAATTGTCGGCAGCTCTGTTGCAATGCTCTTTGCAACCATTCTCCCGTGGATTGAACTTCTTTGCGGACTGTTTCTGATTTTCGGCGTCATGATGCGAGGATGCAGTTTGCTTGTCTTGCTGATGCTGATTCTGTTTACGGCTGGCGTCGTTTCGGGCATCGCACGCGGGCTTGATATTTCGTGCGGCTGTTTCTCCCGCGACCCGAACGTTGATAAGATTGGATGGACGAAAGTGTTGGAGAACGTCGGACTCATCGTTCTCAGCATTGTCATTTACTTCTCAACTACTACTCGCTGCTCCATCTCAAAACACACTGAATAGTCATGTGCTTCTCATCGGCGGGTTGGAAAAATATCGCGCCATTGAAGCAAAAGCAGTTGGCGGCGCGATGGCAAAGATTGCGCAACAAAGCATCAAGGGAGTTCACAGGTACGAATTAGACAAAATTCAGGACTTTTCTAACCAATACAATTCGTAGTAGCACGACATGTCGTGCCACTACGAATTGCAATCGTTATAGCCTAACAATGGGAATATCATGCAACGAAAAAATATTTCAACGGGAGTGAAATGGGAATCCATCATCGGCTACTCGCGCGCAGTGCGAGTCGGGCAATTCATTTACGTCACAGGCACAACGGCGACAGATGAACACGGCAACATCGTCGGCACAGATGACGCGTACGCACAAGCAGTTCAAGCATTGAAGAACATCGAGCGGGCGTTGACGAAAGCAGGCGCAGCTTTGAACGACGTCGTGCGGACGAGAATGTTCGTCACCAACATCGAACGCGATTGGGAGAAAGTCGGCAAAGCGCATCACGAATTCTTCAAAGACATTATGCCCGCGACGACGATGGTGGAAGTAAGCAGGCTGATTTCGCCAGAGATGCTCGTGGAGATTGAGGCGGACGCTGTTGTGATTGAATAATACCTTTGGCAGAAGGCTCTCCCGAAGGGATGCCCTCGGCAGAAGGGCTTGATTCGGTTGTTCTCTGTTGTTACCTTGAAGGAGAATATTGGAGAGTGATATGAAAAAGAAAAACGGCAAAGCAAAACTTCTCGGTCGTTACATTGTGATAGACCCCGAGATTTGCCATGGCAAACCGACGTTCATTGGAACGCGAATTATGGTTTGGCAAGTTTTGGAGCAAGTCGCAAAAGGCAAAAGCTGGGACACAATTGTGTATGAGTGGCGAGGCAGTGTTCCCAAGGAAGCAATCGCCGAAGCGATTCAACTCGCAAAGCAAGCGTTCATTGACGGCTCTCAGAAATATGTTGCGCCCGAAAACCTCGAGCGAGTGAGCGCTTGATATTGTTGGACGAGAACATCATCCGTTCTCAGCGCGACCAGCTTTGGGAGTGGCGTATTCGTGCTCGACAAATTGGAGTTGATGTTTCAAGAAAGGGAGTGAAGGACGAAAACATTTTGCCCCTTCTTCACCGACTCCCATCGCCAACGCTATTCACCAGCGACGCGCACTTCTATGTCCCCTCGCTTTGTCGTCCTCGATACTGTTTGATGTTCCTCGCTGTCGAAGATGACGAGACAGCTCTCTATGTTCGCCTCGTGTTGAAGCATCATGCATTCAAAACCAACAGGAAACGTCTTGCAACTGTTTCACGCGTGACAAACAAAGGAATCACAACTTGGCATCTAAATTCTTCCACACCAATTCATTACTTGTGGAGACAAAAATAATCTATGCTCTCCGCCCTTCGCTCGATATGGATTTGGTCCGCGACAATCTCCCTTATCATTCTGTGGGTCCCGCTTCTCGCGCTTATCAAATTGTTTGACCGCGACCCTGTCCGCTATCGCACCGGCAGATGGTTCCGCAGGCTGGGCGTTTCGATGACGAAAGTAAATCCTGCGTGGCGGCTGCACATTTCCGGCGAAACAATTTCCGATCCACGCCATCCCTATATTGTCGTGAGCAACCATCAGTCGCATGCGGACCCTCCACTCATTTCCCACCTGCCGTGGGAGATGAAATGGCTTGCGAAAATCGAATTGTTCAAAATGCCCTTGGTCGGATGGTTGTTGAAACTTGCCGGCGATATACCCGTTCACCGCGGCGATAGACGTCAGGGGATTCAGGTTCTCTTAGCGGCGGGAAATTATTTGGACCAAAAATGTTCGGTGTTTTTTTTCCCTGAAGGAACTCGGACACCCGACGGACGAGTCCATCGCTTCAATGAAGGCGCGTTTCGTCTCGCAATAAAGAAAGAGATCCCGATTCTTCCGCTCGCCATCGAGGGTTCGCGCAACTGCTTGCCGAAGCATGGCTGGAAGTTCGGCCCGCCCGGCGATATTTTTCTTAAAGTTCTGCCGCCGGTCGAGACGACAGGTTTGAGCGCAATGCACACAGGCGAGTTGTGTGAAAAAGTTCGGCAAATGATTATCAGGCAAATTGCGGAGTGGCGAAATGTAGATGTCCGGGAAGTCGACGCGCCCGCAGCCAAACCCGAGGGGGAACCTGCATCATGACATCACGAAGGAAGTATTTGATGATCGGAATTCTGCTCGTCACGTGCATAGGTTGCGATCAGACGACGAAGCACATGGCGCAATCGTCGCTCGAGACGGCGGCGCCGCAATCGCTATTCAATGATGTTCTTCGATTGCAGTACACCGAAAACCCCGGTGGGATGCTCAGCTTCGGCGCCGGCATGCCGGCAAGCGTCCGCTTTTGGTTTCTGACCGTGTTCGTCGGATTGCTCCTCGTTGGCATACTCGCCTATATGTTTGTGAGTCAGCAGATCTCTCCGTTCCAAACCACCGGACTTTCGTTCATCGTTGGAGGAGGATCGAGCAATCTTCTTGATAGGATTCTGCACGACGGACACGTTATTGACTTTCTGAACATCGGCATCGGCACTGTTCGCACGGCAATCTTCAATCTTGCCGACGTTATGATTCTCTTTGGCGCAGCGCTTCTGTTGCTCTCATCAACGCACAAGAATCAACCACAGGACGATGGCGCGCATCAAGATTGAACTTCCCGCAGTCGTTCACTTCACGACGGAAATCCCTGTCCGCATCGGCGACATCAACTACGGCAATCATCTCGGTAACGATGCGCTGCTCTCGCTGATTCATGAAGCGCGGGTTCAGTTCCTCAAACACTTCGGATATTCTGAACTCGATATCGAAGGCGCAAGCATCATTATGAACGACGTTGCTATCGTGTATAAGTCGGAAGCATTCTACGGCGATATTCTGCGGTTCGACATTTCTGTTGTTGATTTTCACCGATTTGGTTGCGACCTTGTTTATAGAATCACGAACGAAGAGTCGCACAAAGAAGTCGCACGAGCGAAAACGGGAATCGTGTTTTATAATTTTGGGGAGATGAAGTTGGTCGAAGTGCCCGAAAAATTCGCGGCGCTCTTTCGCTAAAGAACCCATTGATCCAATCAAGCAAAAAAACAAATCGCCACGAAGACTCTAAGCCACAAAGTTTTTCCATATAGGTTTTCTTTGTGACACCTTCGTGCCTTTGTGCCTTCGTGGCAAATTCTCTCTCTGCAAACAGAACAACCACCAATTTCATTCACAACACTCATTGAGGAACAAAAAATGGAATCCGCATTAGATAAATTCATTCGCTACGCGAAGATTGATACGCAATCCGACGAGAACGCGACAACCTATCCGAGCACGGCAAAGCAATTCGACCTGCTCAATCTTCTTCTGAAAGAATTGAAAGAATTCGGCGTCAAAGACGCGGAGATTGATCAGTACGGCTACGTGATGGCTACTATTCCCAGCAACGTCCAAAAGAAAGTGCCGCGCATCGGATTCGTTTCGCACGTGGACACTTCGCCATCGGCGAGCGGCAAAGATGTGAAGCCGAACGTGATGACATACAGCGGCGGCGACATTGTGCTGTCGGGAAATTCATCCGTCGTCATCACTGAAGCGGAAAATCCAGAGCTCAAACACAACATCGGCAAGACGATTGTTACAACCGACGGCACAACATTGCTCGGCGCGGATGACAAAGCGGGACTTGCAATTATCATGACTGCCGCGCAGACCATCATCAACAATCCGAAGATCTCTCACGGCGATGTTCGCATCTGCTTCACGCCCGATGAAGAAATTGGCGCGGGCACGAAATATTTCGACCTGAAAAAATTCGGCTGCGACTTCGCCTACACAGTTGACGGCGACACGCCTGGTGAATTGAACAAAGAAACATTCAGCGCGAATCTCGCGGTCATCACTGTAAATGGTCGCAACATTCATCCTGGCAGTGCGAAGAACATCATGGTCAATTCCATCAAGTGCATCGCGGATATTGTTGCGCGCTTCCCGCAAGGACAATTGTCGCCCGAGACGACGGAAGACTACGAGCCATACATTCACCCGCACATCATCGAAGGACAGGAAGCGAAATCAACACTGAAAATTTTGCTCCGCGATTTCAACACGCCTGGTCTCGAAGTGTTGAAGAAAAAATTGGAAGCAATCATTGCTGAAGTTCAGCCGCTCCATCCGAAAGCGAAAATCGAACTCAACATCATCGAGCAGTATCGCAACATGAAAGACTACATGGGCGACGACGCGCTCGGACTCGCGTGCATGTTCGAAGCGACGAAGCGCGCGGGCTTCGAGCCGAAGTGGCTCCCGATTCGCGGCGGCACCGACGGCTCGCGCCTCACCGAAAAAGGTCTCCCCTGCCCCAACATTTTTACAGGCGGACAAAACTATCACGGACCAACCGAGTGGCTTTCCGTGTGGGGAATGGAGAAATCTGTTGAAACGGTTGTGAATCTTGCGCAGGTTTGGGTGGAGAAGAGCTGAGGAAAGTCAAAATAAACGCAATGCTGCTACTTTCCGCTGTTATGGCAGGATAGGCGCAATGGTTAGGTGCCACCGTTCCCGATGAAATACGAGACAGACTACATAATACTTTTTGAATTCCTGATCAGATTGGTTGCGTCGCAAAAAGGAACCCCCCTTACCAGTCAGACCCGCTGGCTGGGAGATGTTCAACACGTTGCGACAAAACTCCAAATGCACTTGGGAAGTCTCTTCTATTTGACCAGAGGTACCAAGCTTCCGAAACTTGGGGGCAACGATATCAGCTATATTGACTATTCTTCGCTTTTTGTTCTCGCGAGAGCGGCATATGAAACGTATCTTAACTTCAATTTCATATTTGTTGCCCCACAAACAATCATGGAAAAGAAGTTTCGACACATGGTTTGGGAACTGGGAGCCTTAGTTGATCGTCAGAAGTTCCCTGTTACCGAGGGAGAGGACATTATCAAGTTGAAGTCGGAGAAGCAAATTCTAGATTCACTTCTTCAGGAGATTCTATCTGACAAGGTTTATTTTTCGTTGCCGTCCGATAGACAAAAAGAAGCACGGAAAGGAAACTGGCAGTTGGGCTATTACTGGTCTGACTTGGCAGAGTTCGCTGGACTTGACAGGGAAGAATTCAAAGCCGCATACAGATTTCTATGCTCTTATGCTCACACTGGCAACCTCAGCGTGTTCCAAATGAGCCAAGGTTCTGACCCGCAAACTCAAACACAAATGGCAGAAACCAGTCTTGGTTTTGCTCTTGGCATAATGGCGCATTTCATTTCTGACTACATTAAGATGCATCCAAATACAACTGCGTTGTACAAGCAATTGCCTAAGGCTGAAGAATTGGTTTTTATCTATGATGGTTTCGGAAAAAAGGCAGACGATGGGCACGGCAGCAGGTAACAAAAACTAACCACGACGTTCACTCGATTTGAACGGCGCGTGCTCATGCACGCGCACGGCAGAACAGTCGTGTTCGTTCCATCCCGCCGTCAATCATAGGAATATAGACGACGTGGCAGCGTACTTTTGTTCGAATGTTAAGCGCAAGCAGCCAATTAGGTCATACTTAGGGAATGGTAAAACGGGCAACCTTCTATGCAGAAAACTGTCAACAGAACTCCACGCTACGCTGCTCAAGATGCTTACATCCTTGAGGAGATTCGCGGTAGATATTTGAACGGAACGCGCCAAGAGCGACTAGATGTTTTGCAAGAACTCAACGAAGCATCAGATGACGGTTCAATACCTTTCGAGATCGCCGTACTTGCAGTCGAAGACCCAGACCGCATCGTCCGTCGCTGGCTTGCACAAAATGCCAAAGAGCTCGACTTCACTGCCCCTACATCGGGAAAAGAAAAGCCTAATGCCGAAAGGGATTTATGGAACAGGCTTCGTGCTGATCGCGATCCTTTTGTTCGGGCTGCTCTTCACGAGAATTCAAATTACCCTCCTCATCAAACCACGATATTTCGCGATTGGGAAAAGGAATTCACGGAGTTAAACGCTCTGGAACGTTTGGCATTCATGCGCAATCCTGGTTGGGAAATGTGGGGAGTCAATTCTCTTCTACTCAAAATCTTCGACATCGGAGATAGTTCTCTCGGATTATCGATTGACGAAAGAAAGGCATTAGCCCTTGCCTATCTTACAAATGTTGGTGTCGAAGCAAGTCGAGAATGGCATGACTGGGAACTAGACGATAATGTGAAACGGCTATGGGCTATTTTGCCGAAGTTCCCCGATTTCGATGTTCAATGGAATGCGTTTCGATATCTTGGCGCTCAAGATAGCTGGAAGGCTACCGCTTTCAAGGCAACGACTGACCTTTCCTTGCGCCAAGCGATTCTTTTGAACACTACCGAAACTGACATTGAGACACTAGCGCTTGGATACCAAGATGAGGAATGTCGCGGGATCGCGTCTCAGAAGAACTATGATCCTCTTTGGCGCAAACCCAGTAAGGTTTGGAGAATCGTCGGTCATGTATGGGCAGGCATAGGGGACGTCGCCACCTTTGCAATTGCTATCCTGATATTTTCGAAGGTGGATACCAATTTCGAGCGATTGGTTGTGACTCTTCTTGTGTATATCTATTTGACTTTAGACGATTCAATTTCTAGTTTCGATCAAGTCTTTCGCGAAACAATGGCAGTGGTGGACGAGAATTTCAGTCGCCTGCGAAGCGCTACTGGGGTCAAACTCTCATATGATGAGCGTCGCGACTTGGCAAAACAGAGGTACGAGAATAGAGAAGCATTCTCAAAAGCCAGAACCAATTACTACATTCACTCTGCGTTCTACATTCTGATGTGGATAGTCGTTGTATATAATCTGGTGTCTGCGCTTCTTGTCTAGGCTGTCGCGGCAACACGGCACTTTCATCGCGCCGTGACAGCATCGCGAATTGTCGTCACGGCGCGCTGTCCATTCTCGTTTGCGGTGACGACCAAGAGCAACGATTTATTTTGACACTCTCGCTTTGCAACAAAACTCAAAGTAACGAGAACCAAAATGGCGTACGACACAAAACTTGCCGAAAGAATCAGAGAATACCTGAATGCAATTCCGAGAATAAGGATTGAAGAGAAAAAGATGTTCAGGGGTTTGACATTCATGATCAACGGCAAAATGTGCGTTTGCGTAAGCGGTGAAAATCTCATGTGTCGGTTCGATCCAGTTTTGCAAGATGAAGAATGAACCACGGATTTCACGGATTGACACAGAAAAAGAAAAAGCAATCCGTGAAATCTGTGCAATCTGTGGTTCACTCTTTTGTGCAGGGTGTTTTCAAGTGAGTCTCTATCATTGTTATCGCGCAGTGACAGCAATTGCACTTTTCATGGGGGAGTTGAACGCAACCATAAGCGCTCTCTTGAGGTCGCAAATTGCGACCTCAAATAAAATAGAACTTCGACAAACCTCATGTACAATAAACTCTGGTGCAACAATGCCGCAGAAAACGACTACGCAAACCGCCGTCATGAAAGTTCAAACTCTGATCAT
>JANNUB010000422.1:0-6226 GCA_031394795.1 Ignavibacteriota bacterium
ACGCTCAGAATGTCGTTAGTGCCAGGCCCGGTTATTACATGAAGCTCCAAATGGACAACTATGGGACCATGGGGCGCTATGCATACCCCGAGGGTGAAGCGTCGGCACTCAATGCGGGGAAAGTGGGGCTTGAGTACCCGATTGGTGAACCGTACGAACACTTGTTTGGTTCAGGCGTCTGGATTGGAGGCTATCTCGACACCTCGCGTGTCGGGACATCGCCTCCCATACGGGGCGTGTCCCTGTCGTACGAAGGATGGTCGGGCCCGTTCCACGAGTTTTTCCCGGGAACAAGCACCGTAGAAGACGTTATTTGGAAAGGTGGAGTTGGAATTTCGAAGCCGGCTGGATGGGATTCTGCATGGCTGAATCCCTCAAAGGGTGGGTCGTTGCGATACGACCCCATTGCTGATGATGAGCGATACATGAGGTATCGCGATAATCGTCGTGTTGACAGGCATATCTCATTGAATCTTGAGGTAGTGCAACGCGTCTATGCATGGAACAGTCCATACGCAGAAGCCATTATGATAATGGAATACACATTCTACAATCGCGGCGTCAAGAAGATCGATAGCGTCTTTGTCGGCTTCTTTTTTGAAGCTGATGTTGGTCCCATCCGGGCACCTGGAAGATGGTGGGAACGGAACTTTACGGGTTACTCTCGGGATAAATACACAGCCTATATTCATAATCCCGCCGACAGGGGTTCGACTCCGGCAGGAGTGGCTTTGCTCTCAACCAACGGGTTAGAGCCGGACACTAATCTCAGTTTGGCTTTCCGGTGGTTTGCTGGTAGTGCCACGCCTCCTGACGATAACGGGAAGTACGCGATGATGAGCTCGAACAGGATTGATGGCGAGGAACCGGGACTGTCCGACTCACGCTTCATTTTTTCGTTTGGCCGCCGCCGCCCCGGTCCATTTGTACTGCAACCCTATTCACAAACCAGAGACAGCCTCAGAATCGCCGTGGCGATTGTTTCCGGATACGATCCTGCTGGAAACCACGTGCGTACCATGTTGCGCAACGCGGGGAGAGCCCTGGAAATCTACAAGAACCGGGGGATTAGACTCCCGCCGACTCCTCCCTCCCCTCCTTTGAAAATTGATGTGGGTTTTCGACGAGTGACTTTGAACTGGACCTGGACACCTCAAGATTCGGTCGGAGGGCGAGATGGCAGTCCGGAAGCAAACTGGGATAAGGACAGCAGGGTAGCGCGGCGCTATGCAAACAGGATTGCCCCCCCGTATCCTCCGAACATCACTGCCGACAGTGGTGGCGGCAGGAACTTTGAAGCATACAAGATCTGGCGGAGCGAAAGTCCCGGGAAGTTCAATGCAACGCTCGGTGTGTGGGAGCCGCCACCGATCACCACATACACTCTGGTAAAGCAGATTGACGTGCCAGCCGATTCGTTCGAGTATAATCAGGGATATGGGCGTGGACCCAACGGAGAGTATCGCTTCGACGGACTCTTGCCGGATGTGTTCGTTGATTCAAATCTCGTTCGCGGAAAAGTCTATTGGTACTCTGTCACCTCCAAATCAATTCCGAATCTGGTTCCGCAAACGATTGTTATCAACGGACAACCCCAGACGGTCGAAGTTCCGATCGAGCCTCTGGAGTCCGGCCTTTACGAGAACACGAGACGGATAGAGCTTCCATTCTCGGTGTCAAAACAGTATGGTGAGGTAGCTGTTGTTCCGAACCCGTATAGAGTTGATAAGAACTATACGTTCGAGAGCGGGGGATATGAGGGCCTGACCGACAACTGGAATGAAACGAAGCGTGTCGTGAAGTTCATCAATCTCCCCGAACGATGCACCATCAGAGTCTACTCACTTACAGGAGATCTTGTAAAAACATTAGAACATGATGGTACGACCGAGGGGTTTCTTCGTGGTGACCGTGAAATAACGCTGCTCAGCGATAGTAATCGCGCTCTTGCAAGCGGCATTTACATATTCACTGTTGAGTCTGTGCTGGGATTGCAGACCGGCAAATTCGTGATAATCCGATGAGATTGCATATGAAGAAGAAAACGACAGTCTGTAGGATTTGCATCGCTCTCGCAATTTTTGCTCAGATGGCCTTTGCGGGAAACCGTTCCGGAAGCGTAACGGGGCTATTTCTCAAACTCCCTATCAATGCCAGAGCAACCGCGATGGGAAATGCGCAGGCGGCGCTTGCTCAGGGAGCTCTTTCTATTCCTTTCAATCCGGCAGGAACTTTGAGCGTCGCCGATTTCTCACTGGGTGCAACGTACAATCAGTGGTGGGCTGACATCACCCATTCGTTCGTCGGCGTTTCTGCGAACTTAAGCGATCTTGGTACCGTGGGGTTTGGTGTGCTGATGTTGGCGACCGATGATATGCTTGTTCGGACTCCTCAATTTCCGGAGGGGACGGGAGAGAAGTTCAAAGCATTCGAAGCTGCGTACGCAGTTTCGTATGCACGGCAGATCAGCCAAGAGTTTGGCATCGGCATTAGCGCGAAGTACATTCAATCGAATCTCTTCAACAAACAGCTTAACGCGAAATCGTTTGCTCTCGACATTGGAACTCTGTACGATATTCCCGTACTTCAGACAAGGCTCGGGATTTCCATCAATAACCTGGGACAAGACCTCACGTATATCAGCGAGACCTACTCAATCCCTTCAGTGCTTCGATTTGGCGCCCTAACAACAGTGGTGCAAAACGAGGAAAACGAAATGTATCTTGCCTTCCAGATTGCCCGACCGAACGATGGTGATGAACAGTATAACCTTGGTGGAGAGTACGTAGTCATGAGTACGATTGCGCTTCGCGGCGGCTACCGCTTCAACTATGATGAGGAAAACTGGAGCGCAGGAATTGGAATGAACTTGAGAAGTCTCGGATTGTCCGGTCATCTCGACTATGCCTACTCACACTACAAGACTTTGCCGGCCACGCATATGTTCTCATTAGAATTGGGTTTCTAAGATCATGAAAGATTTTCGGCAGCATCTCCACGCCGTCGCCATCATACTCTCTGTGAGCATCACATCCTGCGAAATTGTTACGGAGGATCCACCGCAACGCATCCTTCGCCCTGCAAAGCACCTGGTTATCAACGAAGTGTTTACGTTGCCGGAGAATCATCAGCGTGTTTTTTCATGGATTGAGCTCTATAATCCACGGCCAGACACTGTCAACCTTACTGGTTGGAGTCTTTCATTCGCAACGCGCCGTTGGCGCATTGGAGTACCATTCGACTCCACTGGTCCTATTTTTGAGAGATTCACACTCTTGGATCAGAAAGACAGTGTGTTCACACTCACCTTCGGCCTTTTTGACACGGTGCGGGCGGCTGGCGGGCTTCCCGGCTTTCGTTTGAACGGGTACAACTTCTTGACGATTGGAAGCAGTGAAAGCCGTTTGGAAGAATACACGAATTTGGGACCGGGGGATGGGCCAGTAATGTATGCTTTTCCTTTCAGAATCCCCGGCACCAATATTAATATCCAGGATCCAGGTCTTGTCGGTTCCTTCGAACAAACTGCCCGCACCGATTCTCTCGTCATCGGCTTCTACAGGTTCCTGCTGAAACAGACAGACCAGATTATTCTGCGCGACGCCAACCGGAATATTGTAGATATTGTTCGGTACGGAAACTACTCCATAACCGCCGCCGATGCACGTCCGACCAACAGGTCTATAGGTTTCATTCCGGAGTTCCAATCCATTGCCCGTTATGGTGGTGCATATTTCACACCCGACAGCGGCAACACCGCGGAAGACTTTTACATCACAGCTATCCAGGTTCCCCAGACGAGACCGATACCGCACTGGGTGAGCCAAGCCTACAAGCAGTAGTGGTTCTGTGAGCAGCAATGACAAATTGAAAGAAACCAGTCGGGCATTCACTCGCTGGCAGACCGCGTATTCTCTGTTCATCTACGCTCGTTGTGCAATCCTTCTCGTTCTCGTCTTCATCGTGTTCTTTCCGCTCTCACTCGTATTCAAGAAACCTGTGTACGATGAATGGCTTCGCAAGACATCGAGACTCTTTCTCCGATGTGCGGGCGTTCGCGTTCGACGTGTGACGGGTTTGGAGAACATTCATTCCGATGAGCCGTACATCCTCACGCCAAACCATGTGAACTTCCTCGAGCCGTTCGTTTATCAAGGATACTTCCCAAACCTTCTGCGCGGATTAGAGAAGAAAGAGAATTTCAAGATTCCCATTTGGGGGCAATGGATGCGGGCAGTTGGTCAGATTGAAGTGGACCGAGGAAATCCGAAGAAAGCGATTGAGAACATGAAAGAAGTTACGCGCGTTCTTCGCGAAGAGAGAACAACCGTGATGGTCGCGCCGGAAGGAACGCGCACGCCGAACGGAAAACTTCAGCCGTTCAAACGCGGATCATTCAAAACCGCGGCGGAGGCAGGCGTTCGCATTCTGCCGATGTGCTGTATCGGGTTATACGCCATCAACAGAAAAGGTGACTGGCGCATCAAGCCCGGCACTCTTGACATTGTTTTTGGCAAGCCGCTTGGTCCGCCTGAGAGTTCGATCGAATCACAAAACAATCTCAGCGCTGAATTGCGCAGTTGGATGTTGGCGCAACTCGGCGAAGAGGACGCGTATCCTACTTCATGATTATCATTTTCTTCGCGAGCCCTCTTCCGCCTGATTCCAACCTATACCAATACATCCCGCTGGCCAGACCGTCAGCGTTGAACGCTCGTTCGTAAACGCCCGTTCCCAAGTTTTCATCAACCATCGTTGCCACCTCTCTTCCCAACGCATCAAACACTCTCAGCGTAGTTCGTTCCGATCCTCGTCGAATCTCAAACCGTATTTTTGTCTCCGGATTGAACGGATTCGGATAGTTCTGATGCAACGTGATCGCTACGGGAAGCCCGCCGGTCTGGCTGGCAACTCCCGTCAGCGTTGTAACATCAACTGCCCACGCCGAGCGGCCATGTGTGTGCGCAACGAGCTTCCGAGTCGGAGAGTGCAGCGTGAGGTCATGAACCGGAACCGTCGGCAATCCTGTTCCAAGCACCTGCCACGTCGTTCCGTTGTTTGTGCTGAACAGAACTCCCGCATCTGATGCGACATAAAGTCGCGGGCGCGTAGCCGGATCCACGATGATGTCGTTCAACGGAATATTGGGAAGGTTCCCACCGATCGGAATCCACGTCTGTCCGTAGTTTGTTGTCTTGTAAATGTGAGCCTGAAAGTCGTATTCGAGATAGCCTGAGATCGTAACGTAGCAGACGTTTGCCGAATCAGGATCAACGGTCACTCGTGTGACCCAACGATTGGGCAGCGTGCCGGTGACGTCGTTCCATGTCGTTCCGCCGTTTGTCGTGACTTGCACTTTGCCGTCGTCCGTGCCGATATAAACAACATTGGAATCGGTTCGGGCCGCATCAATGGTTGTGATTGTTCCGATCCTGCCGCCGTTGCCGCGCGTGAGGTCGCTGCTGATCGCCGTCCAGTTCACCATTCGGTTTGTAGATTTGTAGACGCGATGCGTTCCCGTGTACAATGTTGCAGTGTTGATGAGACTCATTGCGATTGGCGTGCTCCAGTTCTTTCTGTCGGTTCCGCTGATGCCGCTTGTCGCCCCTACGAATGAAGTCCCGCCGGTGGTCGAACGCGCCAATCCTCCATTCTGCGACTCAGCATACACGTAAGTGATGTTCACCGGATCGATGAGAACATAAAACCCATCGCCGCCGTAAATCCCCGTCCAGTTATTTTCCGCTCCAGTCAGCGTGCGCGCCGTTCCGTTGTCTTGCATTCCGCCATAATACCGCTGCGGGTTCTGGAAGTCCACCGTGCCCGCGTAGAATTGCGAGATGGGAAGATTCAGCGACTTCACCCATGCGCTTCCGCCATTTGTCGAGGTAAACACGCCGCCATCACTTCCGAGCACCACTCTGTTTGTATCCGCCCGGCTGAATGCGATTGCATGGAAATCCACATGCACACCGCTTGCTGTGATTGACCAGCTCGTGCCGCCGTTGGTTGTTCGATAGGCGCTTGTCATGAGCGCATACACAATATTCGGGTTCCTTGGATGTACGGCGATGACATTGTTGTACCAGACCTGGCTTTCGCCGCCGAAAGCCGCCGAGACGCTTGTCCAGCTGCTCCCGTTATCGCTTGAACGATAAACTCCTTTCACGCCTGTACCGTTCGAGACAAGCGCGAAGTAGATGTTCGGAGAAGATGATGAAGACGA
>JANNUB010000430.1:0-2550 GCA_031394795.1 Ignavibacteriota bacterium
CCGCAACGGATATTGTCGCCCCGCCGGTCTGTGCAGCGAAAACCGTTAGCCTATTCTTCATCTCGTAGGGACTGGCTGTTACGGCGGAACTATCATCAAACTCGACTCTGACTGAAGCATAGTCATCGACGACTCGAGTCGTTACTTTCTTAACTCCTTGAGTCTGCACACCTGCCTCGCGCTCGATAGCTGCCGCAACTTCATCGTAGCGTTGAATCTCCGTTCCCTGCGGAAAACCGACTCGAACAATGAGGTACGTTTCATTTCCCCAATCCCAGACTTCCCCTTGAGTAACTTTGGTGAAGAACAGATGCGACGCTCCTCCGAGTCCGTAGTTCAAGTATGGGCGCACGGAAGCGAAGACTTCCGTTTCGAAATGCCGTTGTAGATTTTCGCAAACGTATTCTCCGATTCAATGCGATCCGGCAAGAACCAGAAAGGAATCCCCAATGCCAAGATCAGAAAACAAAGAACTGTTTTTCTGAATCGCAGCGAGAACTTCAACGCTCGCATGTACACGTTACTCAGGAGTGAGCCAAGTTGAGACAGCCTTGTTGTGCTTGCACTCGACAAAGACATTCTGTTAGCAATACTCGGGATCAGCGTAAACGAAACGAGCAGCGACATCAACAACGATGCGCCGACTGCAATGGCGAAGTCCAAGAAGTATGGCTTTAAGTCTTCGGGAAGAAAGGCAATTGGCACAAGCGCGCCGATTGTCGCAATCGTTGAGGCGATGACCGGCAAGCGCACTTGCTCAACTGCGCGAACAATTTTCTCCGCTGTTTTGCCTTCGACCGTATGTCGCTGAATGTTGTCGAGAACGACAATCGAATCATCAACAACTCGACCGAAACCGAATACTAATCCCGCGAGCGTCAAGAGATGCAGACTCAATCCGAAAAACCAAAATACCAGAAACGTCCCTGCAAGGGAAAAGAATATTGAGGAAAGCACAATGAGCGCTGCTCTTGAATTCCCAAGAAATAACACAAGCACAAACCAAATGCAGAGAAGTGAAACGATGACTTCGCGATACAAACTATCGAGTTCGCCGCGCATCTGCTCACTCTTGTCGGTCACTTTGATAAGCTCGAAGCTTTCGGGAAATTGTTTTGCCAGCTCCTGAAGCTTTGTAAACACCTCGTCTGCAACGCGGATTGTATTGGTGTGCGGCTCTTTGTCTATGACGAGTGTGACCGAGGGTTTTCCGTTGACTCGATAAAGACTTCGCAGTTCTGCAACTCCATCTTTTACACCGCCAATGTCATGCAAGCGGACTATTGCCCCATTGCTCGTAGCATGAATAGGAATCGTGAGAATATCAGAGACGTGCACGTTCTTATTCTGTACGGAAACAGTTATTCTGCCGTTGGACTCATTCACAGCACCAATGGAAGCGCTGTATTCAAGCGCGCTTAGAGAAGAGGCGACGTCTTGAACCGAGAGACCCAACGCTTTTACTCGATCTTGTTGCAGCTCGATTTGAATTTCACGCTCCTCGCCGCCGAGAACCTCGATCTTTGTAATGCCTTTGATTGAAAGAAGAGCCGGCGCAATATGTTCTTGCGCGTACGTTCTTATGCTTGATGCAGACTGTTTACCCGCAACAGCAAACGTGAGAAATCCTTGAAGTTCTTGAAAATCTTCCGGCACATAACGCTCAATCGTTGGCGGGCTGATGCCGGGTGGAAGCGTTTCTGCAAATGCAGAAAGTTTCTCGTACATCTCGAGACGAGCAAAGTTCATATCTGTTGACTGCTCAAACTCGACGTCCACAATCGATCTTCCTTCGCTCGAACGAGAGCTTACTTTTTTGACGCCCTGCACTGTGTGTGCAATTTCTTCGATTGGAGCGGTAAGAAACATTTCCACTGTTTCGGGAGAAGTGTTGCCCCACGAGGTGTGGATGGAGAGGTTGGGAAATTCAATGGAGGGAGATAACTCGATGGGAAGACGAGTTAGTGCGAAGAGGCCGCCCGCTAGCAACACACCATAGAACATGGTGATGGCAACGGGTCGTGAGAGAAACTTTAGCAACATTGCTATTCAAGACAACTGAGAAAAACAGTTCTGAAGTTTGTCGTAAAACTATGTTCTTGCCAACTTTTCCCCCATCGCCCAACCATCAATAAACGTGTACACAATCGGGATTGCGACAACCGTGAAGAGCGTGGAAGAAATCAATCCGCCAACAATCGGAACTGTCAAAGCGCGCACAAGCTCGGAGCCGGTTCCAAATTCGAAGAAGAGCGGAATCATGCCCAAGACAGTTGTAGCCGTCGTCATGAGAATCGGTCGAAGCCGTTGTTTCATTCCTTCCCGGATTGCGTCGTGCAACGCAACCCCTTTCCGTCGAAGCGACGTGATTACATCAACAACAATTACTGCATCATTGTCCACTGCGCCAATCATTATGACAAGTCCTATGAGGGACATAACGTTGTATGCCTGGTTCGTCATCACCATCGCAACGATCGCACCGATGAATGCAAGCGGACTCGTCAGCAAGATAACGAGCGGATACAACACTGATTCATACTCTGCAGC
>JANNUB010000486.1:0-7979 GCA_031394795.1 Ignavibacteriota bacterium
AATAGCATCGCTAAACAAAGAAGCGGAGGAGCTGCAGGCGACCATCGAACAGGCAGCACCGGAGCTGGCGACATTGCGCGACGAACAATCGCTCGTTGAACGAAATGTTGGCGGCGCAGTGCAGGAGCGCGAGGCGCGCGAAACGGAATACGAAGAGCGCTCCAACGCTGTGAAGGAACTCGAGATTCAGGTCGTGCAGCTGAAAGGGGATGCACAGAACGCTCACAACGAGCTTCAAAGAAGCAAAGAGGATATCGCGAACATCATTGCAGCACTCGATAAGCGCGAAGTTGATATTCAGACTGCGCGGGAAGAAATCGCGCAGACGAACGTATCGTCGGATGAAGATGCGGCGCTGCTTTCGACGTTGACGGAGGCGTTGACAGTTCTCACCAATCGCAAAGCAGGCGTGGAGAAGGAAAACCGCGACATGCGCGACGAAATGCACCATATACAGATGAAGATCAAAGATGAGCGCCGCACGCACGATGACTCGCTGAAAACGGTACATGATCTTGAATTGAAAATCGTCGACATCAAAGCAAAGATCGAACATCTGAAAGACAAAGCATTCACGGAGTTTGAGCTTCAGCTTGAGGTGAAATCCTATCCGGAAGATGAGTTTGTGGATTTCGCTGCGCTGCGCGACGAGATTCAGCGTTTCCGCGACAAGATTAAGTCGCTGGGGAATATCAACTTTGCGGCGTTCGAGGAGTGGGAGCAAGAGAGGACGCGGTCGGAATTTCTTACAACACAGCGGAATGATCTGTTCGAGGCGGAGAAGACACTGCTCGCAACCATCGAGGAGATCAATCAAACCGCGCAGAAGAAATTTCTCGAAACGTTCGAGAAGATCCGTCAGAATTTCATCGAGACATTCAAAAGTCTGTTCGACCCGGGCGATGAATGCGACTTGAAACTCGAAGAAGACGTTGACCCGCTCGAAGCGGCGATTGACATTGTTGCGAAGCCGCGCGGCAAACGTCCGACCTCGATCCACCTTCTCTCCGGCGGAGAAAAAACACTGACGGCGACGGCACTGTTGTTTGCGATCTATCTCGTGAAGCCAAGCCCCTTCTGCATTCTCGATGAAGTGGATGCGCCGCTCGACGATGCGAATGTCGATCGCTTTACGCGCATCTTGAGAAAATTTTCGGACAACACGCAATTTATCGTCGTTACGCACAACAAGCGGACGATGGAAGCAGCCAACGCGCTCTACGGCGTGACGATGGAAGAGGAGGGGGTTTCGAAGCTCGTGACCGTGCGATTCAATCAGGCGTCACAAGTGCAATCGGCGGCGGTGGTGTCGGGATGAACGTGTCATTCTGAACGGAGTCCCGCCCGCTTTTGGCGGGACGGAGTGAAGAATCTCACTGCATGTTGCTATGCAAAATGCATTGAGATTCTTCGCCCCGCCAAAAGAGGGCGGGACTCAGAATTAGAAACAATGAAACTTTTCATTGACTTCGACGGAACAATAACCAAGCACGACGTCGGCAACGCGTTCTTCAAAGAATTCGGTCGCAGACTCGACCCGCCACAGGCGAGGCTTGCCGAAGGCGGCTCGGTGAGCGGCGAGATTTGTGCTGAGTACATTGCCGGGTATAGGACAGAAAAAATTTCAGCGAAAGAATTATTTCGCAGTGAAACTGCGGCAATTGGATTGCTCGATGAGAAGAAAGCGAAAATGTTTCTCCATCAGCAACCGATTGATGAGAGCTTCAAACGCTTCGTTGAGTTTTGCCGTGAGCGGGCAATTGAATTTCACGTTGTGAGCGACGGACTTGATTACTACATCGAAGAAATTCTATCGCACAACGATATTCAGAACGTTTCGTTCTTTGCAAATCGGTTTGAACTCGTTCCTCTACGAGTCTACGACTTCGTAGAAGGTCGTAGACCAACTGAAAACTGTTTCGCGAAGCCGTCAATCAGCTTCCCGTACGATGACGCCGAGTGTACGCGTTGTGCATGCTGCAAACGCAACATCATGCTAACGAACACGAGTGATGATGACGTCATCGTGTACATTGGCGAAGGCTACTCGGACAGGTGCCCAGCGCAGTATGCAGACATTGTGTTCGCGAAAGATGAGTTGCAGAAGTTCTGTCAGGAAAAAAACATCTCGTATTTTCTGTACGAATCGTTCGATGATGTGGTGATGCGCTTGAAAGAACTGCTGAGTAAGAAACGTTTGAAGAAGAGACGCGAAGCGGAAATGAAGCGGCGTGAGGCGTTTATTAGAGAGTAAGAAGTCAATTGTCATTAGTCATTGGCCATTAGTTATGGCAAACGGATTCGATACCAATGACCAATGCCTACTGACGAATGACAAGAGAATCCGAAATCATAAATCCGAAATCCGCAATCAAAAAAGAAAACGACCTACGACGATTGGTCTTCAAGTACCGCAGCTACACACCGATTCCGTTTCTCATCGCGATGGTGATATTCGCGAAGCCGACGCCGGCGAGCTTGCTTGTTGGATTTCTCATTGTGGCGCTCGGCGAAGCGATTCGTTTTTGGGGCGTTGCGATTGCAGGAAGCGAAACGCGCACGACGGGAAAAGTCGGCGGCACGTTTTTGATTACGAACGGACCGTTCGCGCACGTTCGCAATCCGCTGTATGTCGGAAACATGTTGTTGTACGCCGGCGTGGGCGTGATGTCGAACGCGTTGTTCCCGTGGCTGTTGGCAATTGCGATTCTGTTCTTCTACATTCAGTACACGTTGATTGTGTCGCAAGAGGAAGAGTATCTTGCTTCAGCGTTCGGAGAGTCATTCGCCCACTACACAAAACATGTGGGAAGATTTCTTCCGCGGCTCACACCGTACGAAAGCCCGATGCCGCATCCGATGAATGTCCAAGAAGGATTTGCATCGGAGAAGAGGACGCTGCAGGCAATTGGGTTGGTGACGTTGCTGATTGTTGGAATTTACATGTGGCGCGGATGAAATTAAGAATCAATTTCAGATTGACCCGTTTGAATGGGAGAGAATCTCAAGTCATTCTGAAAGAGCAACACGCAAAGGCGCTCGAACAACTGGAGCAAGTGTACAAGAGATTTTACGTGAACAAGAAAACGTACGAACGAATTGTGAAGCACATTGTTGTAAATGCCAAAGGTAGAATTGTTGATGAACACTTCCGACCGAATTACAAACCTCGGAAAGGAGAGGTTGAAGGGAATGATTAAGACCGATTCAGGTTTGCCGATAAAGCGTGCGCTCTCCATGTTCATTCTCGACGTGATGCGTCATGATGATGCAGAGAGTATTTTGTCAATAGTGAACATGTTGAACGATGATAGTGGAAGCATTGGCTGGCGAGAATTCTGGCTTCACGATTTTACTCGTGAAGAAGTAATCTGGGCAATGGAAGAACTCATCGCACAAAAAATGATTCAACCGTTGCGAGAAGACGCCGCGCGCTTTGAACTTGTCGAAACTCGTTCCGCGAACTTTCAAAAAGATTCAGACGACCTCTGGTTTGCGTTGACGAAGACAGGAAAGCAAGCGTGGCAGAAATGGACTCCCCCGAAAGCGATTGTGCGTTCGACGCGACACGCCCTTCGTAATCCGATGCGGCGAGCGCCGACGCGCAAAGCGAGAGTCAAAGCGTAGCGATGCTCAAACGCGTTATGATGATTGCCGGCGAAGCCAGCGGCGACATGCACGGCGCGGGCGTTGTTCGGGAGCTGAAGAAACGATTGCCGGATGTTGAAATCTTCGGTGTCGGCGGCGATAAGATGCAGAGCGAAGGGATGGAGCTTGTGTATCATATTTCCAAACTTTCGTTCATGGGCTTCGTCGAAGTCGTGAAGAATCTTTCGGTCGTGAAGGAAGTTGGCGCAAAACTCGAGGCGCTTCTCGAAAGCCGAAGACCCGATGTCGTTGTGTTGATTGATTATCCCGGATTCAATCTTCGGTTCGCAAAAAAAGCAAAAGCACACGACGTCTCCCGAAGGGATGGATTCCCAAAAGTTCTGTACTACATCAGTCCGCAGGTGTGGGCGTGGCACAAGAGCCGCGTGAAGAAAATGCGGACGCTCGTTGACCGGATGAAGGTGGTCTTTCCTTTTGAGGTTGACATTTACAAAAAGGAAGGAATCGACGTTGAGTTCGTCGGGCATCCGTTAGCGGAGAGATTGGGAACGTCGTTGACGCGAGAAGAGTTTTTCCGGAAGCACGGTCTCGACATCAATAAGAAACTTCTCGCGCTGTTGCCGGGAAGCCGCGAGCAGGAAATTAAAAACATTTTTCCGACGATGATTGCGACGGCAACTCGATTGCAAAATGAAATTGTCCGAAGGTCCGAAGGACTCCTCACGGAGACTCCTCATGGAGGTTGTGAGGTTGCCGTTGGCGTTGCGCCGAATTTGGGGGCGGGATTTCTGAAACAGTTTGTGCAAGGCAAACATCAAATCCATTTTGTCGAGAACGCGACGTATGATTTGATGGCGCACGCCGATGCCGCAATCGTTACGTCGGGAACGGCGACGTTGGAAACTGGCTGGTTCGGAACGCCGATGGCGGTTGTGTATAAGACTTCGCCTATTACGTACACTATCGGGCGAGCGCTTGTGGATATGCCGTACATCGGGCTGGTGAATGTTGTTGCAAATGATTTACAGCCGAAAGCAAAGGTGGTTCCTGAATTTATTCAACATCACGTGACAGTTGATAATCTTGCGGCGGAGATGAAACGACAACTGACAGACGAGCAGTACGCGCAAGCGATGCGCGCGAAGCTTTCAATCATCAAATCGAAGTTGGGAAGCCCGGGAGCTTCTGCAAGAGTCGCTGAAGGAATAATTGAATTGGGAAACAACACATAATGATGTTTGCAGATTTCAAACGACCTCATCCTCCGACCCCTTCTCCTAAGAGGAGAAGGGGAGGGTTGACCGCGCCTGTATCGTTTACGCTACTGAGCACTGTGTTGTTGTCGTGTGGTCCTTCGACTGAATCAACGAAAACGGAAACCGCGCCAACGGTGATGACGAAGGAGATGTTGTTTGAACGCGGACAGCAATTCTATCTCCAACAAAATCTCGACAGCGCACAAGCGTATGTGAATCAATCGCTTGCGATGGATGCGAATTTCAGGGACGCTCTCGACGTTGCGGCGCCTCTTCACTTTGACCTTGCAATGCGCGCCGATGGTCAGAAGAAAAAGAACGAGTTGCTTCGCAAGTCGCGTGACTATTATGTGAAGCTCGAAACGGCAGGAGCGAAAGAGCCCGACATGTACGAGCGCATCTGTGAAATCGCGAACATGCTGAACGACGATAAGACGTTTTTGAAGTACGCGAGGAAAAACGCCGACGCCTATCCGTACGAGCGACAGTATTACAACCTGAGCGTTGCATACGCGAACGTCGAGGATTGGAGCAACATGATTAACGCGATGAAGAAGGCTGTGGAAAAATTTCCCGGCTCGCAATACATCGGCTCATTCTATCGCCAACTCGGACGTGCGTACACTAAAATCGGACGGGACCAAACGGCTGAAAAAACGTTTTACAACGGGTTGAACGCTGTTGATTCGAAAGTTGCGGAGCTGAGAAAATCAAACGCTGACTACAAGTCATCGCCTGAATATGTTCGATTGAAGGATGACAAAATCGGAATGCTTGTAACACTGAAGAATCTTCATCAAACGTACAAAGCACTCGATAAGTTGGAAGAGGTTGAGCGGAAGTTGAAAGAGTTAGGAAGATAAAGCAAGTCATTGGTCATTTGTCATTAGTCATTGGCAGGCGAATGATCTGGTTGTATTCAAATGATTTACACGACCTCCGATTTCGTTCAAATGACCAATGACCAATGACCAATGACCAATGACAAACCGAGAATGAGACTGCTCCTCCCGCTCGGTTGGCTGTATGGCTTCGCGATGTTGCTTCGCAACAAGCTGTTCGATTGGGGAGTCTTGAAGTGTGAGAGTGTTGGCGTTCCGGTTATCTCGGTGGGAAATCTGAGTGTTGGCGGAACGGGGAAGACGCCGCTTGTTGAGTACATCGTTCAACTGTTGATTGAAAAGAAGAAGCATGTTGCGGTTGTCAGCAGAGGATACAAGCGGAAGTCGAGCGGAGTTGTCGTTGTGTCAGATGGGAAGCGCTTGCTCGCGAACGCGGCGGAAGGGGGCGACGAGCCGGTGCAGATTGCGCGAAAATTTCCCGACGCGATAGTTGTCGTGGGCGAAAGGCGGGTTGATGCGGCGAAGAAGGCTGTCGCGCTTGGGGCGGATGTGATTCTGCTCGATGACGGCTTCCAGCATCGGTATCTGAAACGGGATTTGGATATCGTAGTCGTTGATGCGACGAATGATATTACGAAGGATGCTGTGCTTCCTGCCGGGAGAATGCGCGAGCCGCTTGGCGGATTACGGCGTGCGAGCCTTGTCGCATTTTCGAACGTTGATGAAACTGTTCTTTCCACGCCTGGCGGCGGGCGGGCACAATTTACTCTTGACTCGAAACTCCGTCCTTTTTATCTCGGACCGTTCGTCAAGTATTGTTACCGGGTGCAAGATGTTCGTCGGGCAAATGACGGCGTCGTCGCGTCGCTGGGTGTTGTGAAGAGAATGCAACTCCTCGCGTTCAGCGGCATTGGGAAGAACGAGGCGTTCATGCACGAGCTAAAGAAAAACGGCTTCGCTCCCATCAGCGACATGCGCTTCTCGGACCATCACGATTTTTCCGAGGGAGATGTTGCCACGATTGCATCGTTCGCAAAAGCGATGAATGCCGACGCCTGCATTACGACGGAAAAAAACATTGTCCGATTGAGAGCCAGCAACGAGCTTGCAAAGAAATTGTTTGACGAAATTCCCGTATTTTATTTGACGATTGAAGTGGAGATGTTGGAAAGCAAAGAGGTTTTCCATTCACTCATTGATAACTGCACGAGGCAGTAAGGGGACAACAATGACTATCGGAATAACTGATACACTGTCGAAGAAGCACGATTTCTATGTCGAGTGGCTGAAGAAAGTTGCGAAGCATATTGAAGTCATCAAGCTTTCGCACAAAGCCGACAACGCGAAGGACTTGAAAAAATGCGACGGTCTGATTCTCACCGGCGGCGGCGACATTCATCCAAAATTTTACGGACGCGACGACGCGCTGAAAATTCTCGACAAGAAAGAAATCAACGTCGAGCGGGATGAGTTTGAGTTCAAGATTGTGAAGGATGCGCTGAAGAAGCAGATGCCGATACTCGGTATTTGTCGGGGCATGCAAACGTTCAATGTTGCGATGGGCGGCTCGATGATTCCAGATGTTGAAACCGAGGGATACAAGAATCACGGGAAGTCGAAGGCGGGGAAAGACCGACGGCATGAAGTGAAGATTGAAAAAGGAACGACGCTGCATTGGATTATCGAAGCGACGAAAGGTGAAGTGAACACGGCGCATCATCAGGCGGTGGACAGAATTGCAGATGGGTTGCGCGTGACCGCGAAATCATCGGATGGAATTGTGGAAGCGCTCGAATGGCAAAATGCCGAGACCAAGCCGTTTCTCCAGCTCGTGCAATGGCACCCCGAGCGCATGAGTGATTTTCAGAATCCTTGCTCGAAAAATTTGTTGGAGCATTTTGTTTTGGCGGTGGTGTCGAGGGGGGAATAAGGTCGCTGCTTGAGTGAACGATGAACATTTTGACATTGTGTTTACTACAAACGGAAAAAATAGGTCGCTCCTGACGGAGCTTGAATACATTTTTTGATTTTGTGTTTCTACAAATGGGTCGTCCCTACGGGACTTGAACTGTCGAAATGAAGTGATTGGTATTGCGTGTTACGCTAACGCCGTAGGCGTGACCTGTTTGTAGAAAAGAATTCTCAAAACAAATTCAAAGTTCCGTAGGTCTACGACCCCGTAGTGGAGCGACCTTCAGAGTCTTCAAGATTGTAGAATGTTGAATGAGTGACGCGACGGTTTAGTTGCGCGCGTTAGGCATGCGGAAGGTGG
>JANNUB010000537.1:0-5339 GCA_031394795.1 Ignavibacteriota bacterium
CGAGGCCGTCACCCCTGCAGCCGCCAACGGCTTGGTCCGCATGGCGGCGACAGCGAAGATCGTCAGCAGCACATAGCCGACGAGCGGCACGATGAAGGCGTGGTTCAGATTGCCGCTCTTCATTTGGGCAAGCTATGCGACGAGTATCATCACTGTGCTTGGGACGCCGGTCATCGCCATCACGCTGGCGTTGCTCGGCTTCGAGCGCGTGTTCGGCGTGGGCATCTTCAGTCCGCAACTTGGCGGCGACCCGATTTTGTTTCAGCATTTGTTCTGGTTCTACTCGCATCCTGCAGTCTATATTATGATCATCCCTTCGATGGGCGTCATCAGCGAAGTGGTAACGTGCTTTGCGCGAAAGAAAATTTTCGGCTACAAGTTCATGGCGTTCGCGATTCTGGCGATTGCCATGTTCGGTTTTCTTGTGTGGGGACATCACATGTTTGTGAGCGGACAGTCGGTGTACGTCAGCTTCGTATTTTCCGCGCTGAGCTTCGCGGTCGCGATTCCTTCCGCCATCAAAGTGTTCAATTGGACGGCGACGCTGTACAAAGGGCACATTGAATTCCGCACGCCGATCTTGTACGCGTTCGGCTTCATCGGTCTCTTCACGATTGGCGGGTTGACCGGATTGTTTCTCGCATCGATCGCAACCGACGTCCATCTTACCGACACATACTTTGTTGTTGCGCACTTCCACTACATCATGGTCGGGGGAGCCGTCATGGGATACCTTGCGGGTATTCATTACTGGTGGCCGAAGATGACGGGAAGAATGTACAATGAGGCGTGGGCGAAATTTTCCGCGTTGATTCTCTTCGTGGGATTCAACTTAACTTTCTTCCCGCAGTTCATTCTCGGTTATCTCGGAATGCCGCGACGCTACTACGTGTATCCAGAAGAATTTCAGGTGTTGAACGTTTTCTCGACCGCGGGCGCTTCGATTCTCGGACTGGGCTACCTCATTCCAATGGTGTATTTGCTCTGGTCATTGAGAAAAGAAAAGAACGTCGGCGCGAATCCGTGGGGCGCGACAGGATTGGAGTGGACGACGAAGTCGCCGCCGATTACGCACAACTTCGAAACGATTCCCGTCGTTACCGGCGAGCCGTATGTCTATGATTTGAAGGAAGAAACAATTGGCGCATAATTCCGACGTCACAATTTCCCACGCCCACCACTTCACCGACATGGAGCAGCAGCGTGAAGCAAGCACGCTGGGCATGTGGGCGTTCCTCATTACCGAAGTGCTCTTTTTCGGCGGACTGTTTCTTTCGTATCTCGTGCTTCGCTCGCGCTATCCCGAAGTGTTTGCACAGGCAAGTCAGGAATTAGACGTGATGCTTGGCGGGGTCAACACCGTCGTTCTTCTCGCGAGCAGCTTGACCGTTGCGCTCGCAGTGCACGCTGCACAAGAAGGAAAGTCCGAAGGACCCCGTTCGGGGAAGAAAGCCATCCTGGGCTACTTGTCGTTCACGCTCGTGTGCGGTTTCATCTTTCTCATCATCAAGACCTTCGAGTACGCGCATAAAATTGAACACCATCTGGTGCCGGGGGCGAATTTTCATTTCGCAGGCTCCGTCGGCGACCAGGCGCAGTTGTATTTCAGCTTATATTTTATGATGACCGGGATTCACGCGCTGCACATGATTATCGGCATCGGCTTGCTGATTTGGATTATGATGCGCGTACAGAAAAACCACTTCAATGCACATTACTATTCGCCGATTGAAATTTTCGGTTTGTACTGGCACTTCGTTGACATCGTCTGGATTTTCCTTTACCCCTTGTTGTATTTGATTCACGTTCAAAAGTAATCGAAATGATTGTTCCCAAAAAAACATACTACACCGTCGGACTGATTCTTCTTGTACTGATGGTCACGACAATCGGCGCCGCGTACATTGACCTCGGTCCCTTCAACATCTACATCGCCCTCACCATTGCAATCATCAAGGCGACGCTCGTCATTATGTACTTCATGCACGTGAAGTACAATACGAAGATTACCTGGATATTCGCGGGCGCGGGATTTCTCTGGCTCATCATCATGTTTGCGTTGACGATGGCGGATTACGTCACGCGGTCGTAGATGTCGGTTCTTTTTGCACGCAACGTCAAAAACGAATGCTTGCTCAATAACTCCCCGCTATGCCGCGTGTTTGCCAAAAACTCAATTCCTCACATTTCACGTCGTTTTGTTCGCGAGCGAATCATTCCGCATTTCGATTGTTTTGCTTTTCAGAATACATTCGAGTAGATTTGTTCAAACAAGAGGAGAAACGGCTATGATGACCAAAGACGAACAATGGATTCATGACCACTTCGAAGAGTTAGTGGATAAGTACGCCGGCAAGTCGGTTGCTGTCGCAAACGAAGAATTATTTGTTGCCGATACACTAAAGGAGGCGCATTTGAAAGCGCTTGAGAAGTATCCGACGAGCAGACCTTCGGCTCTTCGCGTGCCACGTCCCCAAGATTTTGTATGCGCCGTCTAGAATTTCCGTACGCGTACTACAAAGGTGTATACGTTCCAGCGATACCTATTCAACTCCATCATAATGACGAATGGTTTGGTTTCTGGGCGTACCTGGATTCCGGAGCTACATACTCCATTTTCAGCACACGTGAAGCATTGAGGATGGGTTTGGATCTTTCCTCTGCTCAAGAGCGCCTTATACTTGTAGGTGACGGAACTACAATTTCTGCATCATTTGTAAAGCTTCCTGCGCGTATCGGAGACGTTGAATTGCTGATTGAAATTGGGTTTGCAGAAAAGCTCGGCATCGGTTTCAACTTGCTCGGCAGAAAAGATGTGTTCGAAGAATTTCAAGTCTGTTTCAGCGATGCGAAACGCGTTCTCAGTTTTCACTATGACGACGCAAGCGTGTAGTGCCGAGGAACTCACTTCACATTCCACCTTCAATTGTGAGGAAGAAGACCCTCCGTGTCGCAGGCATTCTTGAGCAATCTCTCGGCGTACCTCGTCAAGCCTCAAGACTTCCCGCTCCTCTCGACATGCTCATCGCAACAATCCTCTCGCAAAACACCAACGACAAAAACAGTCACCGCGCCTACACAAGCTTGCGAAAACAATTTCCGCGTTGGGATGACGTTGCCGATGCAAGTCTTGCGAGCGTGAAGTCGGCAATCAAAACCGGCGGCCTGGCGAATCAGAAATCGAAACGCATCAAAGAAACGCTCGCCGCAGTGAATGAACGTTATGGTGCGTACAACTTGTCCGCGCTGAAAAAGAAATCCAACGATGAAGTGATTGAAGAGCTCATCTCACTCGATGGTGTTGGATTCAAGACTGCATCCTGTGTGCTGCTTTTTTCGATGGGACGGGATGTCTTTCCTGTTGACACGCACGTTCATCGTATTTGCAACAGGTTGGGTTTGGTGAGTGCCACGACGCCTGAGAAAACGTATGACGCCATGAGAAATCTTTTTCCCAAAGGAAGAGGGTACTCGTTTCACACAAACTTGATTCGGTTCGGAAGAAAAATCTGTCGCTCCGCGAATCCAATCTGCGGCGTTTGCCCACTGTACGATGAATGTGCGTTTGAGGGAAAACAGGAAAGCAGTCTGAAGAAACAATCAGCGTCAAATGTTGATTTCGATTTTATGCTTCTCGATAATGTATGACCCGGATTTCGCTATCGAAAAATCGGTCGCGTTTTCGTATCTTACGTGCGCACAATAATGAGCGGAGCACGCCACGCAAGCCATCAATTTCCTTGAAATTCAAAGACTTCTCGTAATAAAATTGCGGGCGGTTGGGGACGTGGTTCTTTCAACCGTCGTGCTCCCGAATCTTCGAGCAGCATTCCCAAAGGCAAAGCTGGATTTTCTCGCTGAGCGAAGTTGCCGCGATGTCCTCAGCGGGAATCCTCACATTGACGATTTGGTCCTTTTCGCCAAAGAAGGTTTGAATGGCATTACGATGCCGCTTGAGATTCGCCGAAGGCGGTATGATCTCGTGATTGATCTCTTCGGCAATCCGCGCAGCGCGCTCATGACGTTCGCCAGCGGAGCGAAACATCGCGTTGGCTACGACTTTCGAGGCCGCTCGTACGCGTACAACTTGCTCGTGAAGCCGCGTGGCGCTGAAGTTCACAACGTGGAGTTCAATCTTGATGCGTTGCGGAGAATTGACGTACCGATCGTAGGTTCATCGCTGCTGTTTCCGCTCAGAGAAGAAGATATTGCATTTGCCGACAACGCTGCGAAGTTGCTCGGCATTACCGATGAGACGATCGTCGGCATCAATCCTGGAACGAACAGGCCGACGGAACGATGGCTCCCGGAAAAATTTTCCGAGTTGGGAAGGTTGGCGGCAGAACGCTTTTCCGCGCGCATTCTTGTCTTTTGGGGACCGGGAGAGAAGCCGCTTGCGGACATGATTGTTCACGAGATTGGAGAACGTGCAATGCTCGCGCCTCCTACGACACTGAAACAGTTGGGCGCAATGTTCAAGAAGTGCAGCGTCGTCGTCAGCAACGACTCGGGTCCGATGCACATTGCCGCAGCGCTCGGAGTGCCGACGGTCGGGATTTTTGGGCCAGTCAATCCTCGCCTCCAAGGACCCTACGGTGAGAAGACAGCGTACGTGACGAAGGAGGGTCTCGAATGCCTCGGTTGCAATCTCGATAAGTTCTGTCCGATCGGAAATCTCTGCATGACGGAACTCGATGCCCGCACTGTTTTGAAGAAGGTCGAACATCTGCTCAACACATCAACCCTCAAACATGAAAAAGCAACGAAAGCCTAAGCGTTCACAAACACCGCGTGCGATGGCGGCGCCCGATTGCAAGCGCTTCACGGGCTACAAACCCTGTTTCCCCAATACGAGCTGCGAGAAGAAATGCGCAGAGCCAAGCCCGTTCGGAAAAAGAATTCTGATTGTCAATCTCGATGCGATGGGGAACATTTTAGTGACAACGAGTATTCTTCCCGCAATCAAGCGAAAGTATCCGACGAGTCACATCAGTTGGATTACCCTCAAGAACTCGTACGGACTTCTTCACAACAATTCGTACATAGACAAAGCATATGTATGGGAGCCGGAGAGTTGGCTCATTCTTCAGCGGATGCAGTTCGACATCGTGATGAACGTCGACAAATCGCAGCGCTCGGGAGCTTTTATTATCAGGCTCAGCGCGAAAGAGAAACTTGGCTTCGGCATCAACGGGCGCGGACAAATTTTCCCTCTGAACAAAGAAGCGACGTACAATTACCGACTGGGCCTCGATGATCATTTCAAATTTCGTGTCAATCAAAAAACCGTTCAGCAGATTCAATGCGAGCAGTTCAAATTGCAATATGCCCGTGATGAG
>JANNUB010000556.1:0-9714 GCA_031394795.1 Ignavibacteriota bacterium
GTTCTTGTTCGAAGCGAAGACGAACACGCTTCTTCCGCTCTCGAAAAAGTCGTCGGAGAAATTCAATGCGGAAGCGGAAAAACACGTGGAGGCGGGCATTGTTGACTGGGTGATAACCGAACAGCGCACGGTAATTGTGCCGGACCTCGACTCCATGGGACCGAGCTCCATGGGAGCGGGCGGGAAAAAACAGATTGTCATCATCGTTCCGTTACTCATACGAAACCAGGCGCTCGGCATGTACATGATGCGCTCGACGAAGCCGCATGAAGAAGTGTCGAATCATGACATTCAGCTTCTCACCGTTCTTGCCAACCAGGCTGCTATCGGCGTGGAGAACTGGCGGTCCTACGAGCAGCTTGCACTCGTGAACAAAGAATTGAAAACATCACAAGCGCAAACGATGCAGGCGGCTAAACTTGCTGCGATCGGCGAGCTGGCGGCAAGTCTCGTCCATGAAATCAAGAACCCGGTTCAGGTACTGATGATGCACATGGAAATGGTGCAGCGGGGCAAACCCTTGCCGCACTGGACGGACATGCTGGGACAGCAAATCAAGCGGCTCTCGGAGATTACGCGCAGGCTGATGAACTTCTCGCGTAGCGTCGGCGAGGACACAAAAATGGAAGAGTTGTTTGTGAACCAGCCGATTCAAGAAACGACGGCTATCGTGCAACATGAATATCGCAATTACAAGATCGAGATCGAGTCCTGCCTGCGGGAAGACCTGCCGCCGGTGTACGGCAACACGAACGCGCTACAGCAGGTATTTCTTAATCTCCTGATCAACGCGCGCGACGCGATGCCGGGCGGCGGAAAGATTCGCATTACGACGGAGACGTCCGGGTACTACGTGATCGTAAAATTTGCCGACACAGGGAGCGGGATTTCCCAGGAGAACATTGACAAGATCTTCATGCCGTTCTTCACGACAAAGGAGGAAGGAAACGGCACGGGATTGGGTCTTTCGATCTGCAGGAAAATCATCAGTGAGCACAAAGGAGAAATCAAAGTGGAAAGCGGAGAGGGCGACTCGTCGAGAAAGGGAACGACCTTCAGTATTTTTCTACCAATTCGAAGGAGAGTGCAATGAGACCTGTTCTCTTGTTCCTCGTGCTCTCGAGCGGTTTCGCGCAAACGGCTGTGGAATTGTTCGATGCGAAATATCGTGGCGACGCCGGATTGAGCAGCCTGACATTCAACTTCAGCGATCCGCCGCGCTTTCGTCACACGAGAATGAGCGCGCGCCAATTCCGGCTGACGTTTCCAAACACAACATCGGAAAAGTATGCGAGTCGCGTGCCCATTATCTTCAAGTCGGGTCATGCGAAAAGCCTGTCGTTCGATTTCACGCGTGAGGACACGATGGCGGTGATCGTGACATTGCAAGCCAACGTGGAGTACGATCTGCGGACGCCCAAAGGGGGACGGCTGATTGTGGTTGACTTCTACGTGCCGGAAACGGCAATCGGAGGTGAGGCTGCTGCCGATGTTGCGTCGCTTGTAAAACAGGAGATCGAACGTGTCAACGCGCCGCAGAGGGCACAGACCGCGGCAGCTCCGTCAAAAAGCGGTTTCATCGTTCAGACTATTCCTCTCGTTGTCTCGCTTGTGATTTCGATGGCGGGAACGGCGGCATTGATGTACCGCATTATGAAACGAATGCCTGATCGAAAAAAGATCATCATGCCCGAGAAGCGTGAAGAACCGGCAGGCGTTGAGGCGATTCTTTCGCAGGCAAAGCTGATTCTTGAGGAAAAAGCTTCGTCCCGTCGACTGCGCGGCAGTGAACAGAGCGGAGACGACGGAGAGGATGCAGAGCTCTCACTCGCAAGAAAGTTCGGGCGCGCACAGGGAGAATTCAAGCTCGCCAAGACACTCGAGGCTGGCTCGCGTGAGTATAAGAAACTGCAAACGTTGGACGCTCAGCGTCTGGACGCTCAGCGGCGGGGTTCCGTTGCGCGAGCAAAAAAATTAGGCGTCGGTCGGGGCGAGCTTGAACTTGCTCACTCGCTTCGGCGAATGGATGCGACGAAACGACGAAAGGAGCGACTGACATGATCAAAGGACTCTACTCTTCGAGCAACGGCATGCCTCCGATGCTTGTACGCATGGAGGTCATTGCCAACAACCTTGCGAACATGAACACGACGGGCTTCAAGAAGGACGACATGTTCGTTGAGATGATGAAGGACCCGGGGGCCGCGCCGCATGCGCATGCCGGTGAGCTGACAACGCGGCTGAACGTCGAGCGCACGATTGATTTCGTCGAAGGCTCGTTGAATGAAACCAACAATCCGTTAGACGTCGCACTTCAGGGGGCGGGCTGGTTTGTTGTGCAGACGGGACAGGGTCAACGGTATACGCGAAACGGAAACTTCACGATCTCCCTTGACGGAACGCTCACGACGCAGAACGGTCTGCCCGTGCTCGGCGCCGATGGCAAAATACAATTCCCGGATGTACACAAGGCGATACAGGAAGGCATAGCCATCACGCAGTCCGGAGAGGTTCGTACGGGCAATCACGTTGTCGGCAAGTTGCGCGTCATTGAAGTGAGCGATGAATCTCAACTGCGCAAACTCGGCGACACACTGTTTGCTCTGGAGAAGAATGCCGACGTCGAGATCACAGAACAGGAATTGCCCTCCATCCGTCAGGGATTTCTCGAAGAGTCGAATGTTGACGGCGTCGCCGAGATGATCGAGATGATGGAAATAACGCGACATTTTGAATCGAATCAAAAAGCGATCGCGGCGCAGGACCAGACATTAGACAAATTGTTTGAAGTAGGAAGATTTTAACTAAAGGAGTGAATCAGCAATGAACAGAGCAATGAGAACGGCTGCCGCCGGAATGCTGGCGCAGCAACTCAACATTGATACCATCGCGCATAACCTGGCAAACGTGAACACGACGGGATTCAAGAAAAGCCGGGCGGAGTTTCAGGATTTGATGTATCAAACATTGAGAGCAAGCGGCGGATCGTTGAATAGCGCGTTGCGCGAGACGAACGAAATTCAAGTTGGGACTGGCACTGCACCCGCAGCGACGCAAAAGAGTTTTGTGCAAGGAGATCTCCAAAGCACGAGCAACCCATTCGACCTCGCAATCGCTGGTGAAGGTTTTTTTCAGATCCGGCGCCCGGATGGGACAATGGCGTATTCGCGCGACGGCTCATTCAAACTGTCTGCGGACGGCACCATCGTTACGTCGCACGGCTATGTGCTCGAGCCGGGCGTGTCCATAGCGAGCGATGCAAGGAACTTCGCGGTGAGCCGCGATGGAGTGATTGAAGTGAGTGCGGATACCGCGGACTCGCCGTCTCGTATCGGACAACTCGAACTTGCGAAGTTCGTGAACGTCGCTGGACTCAAAGCCATCGGCAGCAATCTGTTCGTCGAGACGCCGGCGTCCGGTTCCGCAATCGTCGGGACGGCGACTGTTGATGGCTTCGGCGAGATTCAGCAGGGATACCTCGAATCATCGAATGTTGATGTTGTCGAGGAAATGGTGAGCATGATCGTGGCGCAACGCGCATACGAGATCAATTCAAAGACCATCAAGACCGTTGAAGACATGCTGCAGATGGCGAACAATCTCAAACGAGGATAGGGAGGATAGGATGACGGCATTTGTCAAAGCTCTGCTTCTGATGACGCTGATTTTCCTGGCCGGTGACAAGCGCACCGTACAGGAAAGCGAAATCAAGGAAGTGGTGGAGAAGTTCATTGCGTCCCATTTCGAGGATAGCGTCGTCGAGTACCGGCTCGAATATCGGAATCTGCCGACCAAAGTGATGAACATTCCACAGAAGGCGACGCTGCACGTTGCAGCCGAACCTGAAACGCCGCTGCGCGGAAGCGTCCTGATCCCAGTTGAAGTGTTCGCCAACAATCGTGTGGAGCATACGTTCGTCGTGTCGGTCAAGCTGCGAACGTACGAACGCGTGTTCATTGCCACCGAGAAGATCGAGAAGCGCGAACCTGCAGATGAGATTGCCGCGACGGAAGAAAAAATCGAAACAACGAACCTGCCGCCCGATGTGATCAAGAGTCACGCCGCGCTGACGGGTAAGCGCTCGAAACAAATCATTCGGCAGGGCGCAGTGTTACGGGAAAGCATGTTCGAGCGCATTCCTGTCGTCCATCAAGGGAGTAGGGTAACATTGATCATGAAACGGAACAACGTTGTTGTGCGCGCCAGTGCAATTGCGCGTGAAGACGGCGGCTCCGGCGACGTGGTTGTCGTGCAGAAAGAAGGCTCAAGCAACAGGCTGAAAGCCCGCGTTGTTGATGCGAACACCGTGGAATTGCTGGCGCAAAATGACTGAGGAGAAAACGATGAAGAAGTTATTGGTGCTTATGACCATTGTGGCGAGCGCGGCTTCTGCGCAGGATATGCGCGAGAATTTCAGCCGCTCGCTTTTTTCCGATTTGAAAGCTGCCCGCGTCGGCGATGCTGTTACCGTGTTGATTCTCGAAAGCACAAGCGCGGTGAACGACGCGAAGACGGCGACCTCACGCGGAACGGACTTGGGGCTCTCGGCAAGTATGACGACGGGTTCGGGCACGGGGACGAATATCGGCGCCGGAATCGGTACCGACAATCAATTCAAAGGAGAAGGAAGCACGTCGAATCGCGGCTCGGTGCGCTCAAAACTTTCCGCACGCGTTGACTCCGTGCTTGCCAACGGCAATCTCCTGATCAGCGGAACGCGGCTCATCACGATCAACGGCGAGGAACAAAAAGTCCAGGTCTCCGGTATTGTGCGTCCGTCGGATATCCATGCGGACAATTCAGTCTTCTCGTACAACATCAGCGATGCAAGGATACTCGTGCAAGGAGATGGAAGCCTGACCGAGGTGCAGGAACCGGGGTTGATTACGAAGTTCTTACGTTTGTTGTTCTGACGAATTCAAAACCCTGAGCGGAGCGAAGGGTCTACATGCTTGGAGTTTATAGAGTTGATAGAGTTTATGGAGTTCATAGAGTTCATAGAGTTCTTAGAGTTGATATGACGAGGATAGTTAAGACCATTAGAAGAATACTGCTCGTGACGTTAGCGGCATATGCATTCGTTGGAGGCTTAAGCGCTGCGACGAGAATAAAAGACATCGCGTACTTGCAGGGCGTTCGCGGCAAGCAGCTTATCGGATATGGATTGGTCGTTGGATTGAATGGAACGGGCGACACGCAGCGCTCGACATTCACGCTCCAATCCGTGACAAGCATGCTGAAGCGTTTCGGAATCACGGTTCCGCAAGCGGACCTCCGTCTGCGCAATGTGGCGGCCGTGATGGTCACTGCAACAGCCTCAAGCTTCGCGAAAGAAGGAGGCGTTATTGACGTGACGGTTTCCTCGATGGGCGATGCAACGAATCTCGGCGGCGGAACGCTCTTGATGACTCCGCTTTCCGGAATTGACGGCGCCGTGTATGCGATGGCGCAAGGCGCGATATCCGTCGGCGGCATGAGTGTTCGTCAAAACGGGAACGAAGTCCGGCGCAATCATACTGCCGCAGGGAGAATCCCGGGGGGCGCCATTCTTGAAAAATCCATGAACTCCGAAATAGGGAGAGATTCGGTCATAGCTCTCGTGCTCACACAGGCTGATTTTACGACGTCGAACAGAATTGCGGAATCGGTCAACGCAAAATTCGGATCCCGCATTGCAACGCCGAACGATGGCTCGACTATTTCTCTGAGAATTCCAACCGACGTTTTGAATAGCGGAAGGCTTGTCGAGTTTATTTCCCAGGTTGAACTGCTCGAAGTCATTCCTGACTTCGCTGCGCGCGTTGTCATCAACGAGAAAACGGGAACCGTCGTGGTGGGAGGTGCCGTCTCGCTGATGCCGGTTGCGATTTCTCATGGAGGTCTCAACATTGACATCCAGTCAACGCCGGTCATTTCGCAGCCGAACCCGTTTTCCCAGGGTCAGACGGTGCAAACACAATTGACGACGGTCTCGGCGCAAGTTGATTCTTCGGTCGTTGTTCCGATCAACGGTGCGGCGACGGTGCAGGATGTTGCGAAGGCGCTGAATTCATTGAAGGTAACGGCGCGAGACATTATCGCAATTTTCCAGGCTCTGAAGGAATGCGGCGCACTGAAGGCAGAGCTTATAATAATGTAGATGGCAGGATGAACATGAACATCGAGCAGATGCGTGCGGGGAAGCCAGTAAGCAATACGGCTGATCCCGCGCAAAAACTCAAGCTGCAAAAAGCTGTTCGTGAGTTCGAATCGGTTTTTGTCGGCTACATGCTCAAGAGCATGAGGAACACGGTCGAGAAAGCCGATAACCCGAATGAGGGATTCGGCGGTGAAATACTCGAGAGCATGTTTGATGTAGAGATGGCGAAGCACATGTCGAAGAACAGCAGTCTCGGACTGGCGCAACTGCTGTATCGCAAGATGACAGGTGAGGATTTACAAAGTAAACCTGTCTCACATGTTTCGCCTGCCGATGCGCAGGCACGGAAGGGTGAAGTGGTCACTTCAAGAAAGGTCGAACGGTTGAAAACCGAACGGTTGAAAACAAGAATTGCGGGATCGCCCGCCTTCCGTCCCGAACCGCTTGTGTCGCTTCTGCCGCAAACGGCCGTGAGAGATGCCGTCAATGTGGCGAAGGGAAATATCGCAACAACGGTTGTGAAAGCTCCCAAGCCATTGCATGAGCGATTGGACAGTTATGCACGATACATAGCCGAGGCTTCGGAAAAACATGGCGTGAGCGATAGTTTGATCCGCGCCGTGATTGCAGCCGAATCACATGCGAAGCCGAATGCACGGTCTCACAAAGACGCCAAGGGACTGATGCAGCTGATTGACTCGACGGCTGCGGAGATGGGTGTGCGGAATGTTTGGGACCCGCGGGAAAATATACTTGGGGGGGCGAAGTATTTGAAGCATTTGCTCGAACGATTTGACGGCGACGAGAAGCTCGCGCTCGCAGGATACAACGCCGGACCTGCGAATGTTGTGAAGCACGGCGGTGTTCCCCCGTTCAAAGAAACGAAACAGTACGTGGCGCGTGTAATGAATTTCGTGAAGCTGTTCGAACAGCAGGGAGGTGAGGAATGAACTCAATCAACCATCTTGCAGAAGTCATGACTGCCGAAGCGGAGCTGACTGAACGGTTAGTCGAGGTGCTGCGCAATCAACAGTCCGCGCTCGTGAAGATCGACGCGAAAGCCGTGGAAACAACGACGGAGCTTCAGCAGGAACTGCTCCTGCCGATTGAAGGACTCGAGCAGGAACGCCTCCGGCTAGCCCGTGCAGTGTGGGCTGAAGGAGCAAAGCAAACGGTTGATGAACGAACCCCGATACATCTTACGTCGCTGGTGTCGGTGTTGCAGAAGGAGGATGCGGGAAGAATCGTGAATATCGGCAACCGACTTCACGCCGCCGTTGAGCAGACGGTCAAGCTGAATCAGGCGAATCAATACTTGATCGAGCATTCACGGAAGTTCGTGCGCGAAACATTCAAGATTGTCACCGACGGTTTTGCGCGCCAGTTAGTGGATCAGAGAATTTAGGAGAAGAGGCTATGCCGGGCATATTTGGAATTTTGGAAATAGGAAGACGCGGACTGATGTCGAACCGCCTCGCGATGAACGTCACGTCGCACAACATCGCTAACGCGACGACGCCGGGCTACTCGCGCCAGCGCGCTCAGTTGGCTGCAACGCTGCCGCTCCAGAACGCGCAAGGACTTTTTGTCGGGACCGGCGTGAGCGTTGAGAACGTGAGTCGTTTGCGAGACAGGTTTCTTGATCTCCAATATCGGCAGGCAAGCGGTTCGCTCGGATCGGCGACAGCGCGTCACGGGGCGCTCAGTCAAATCGAAACCGCTCTGGGCGAGCCGGGCGATAGGGGACTGCAAGCTGCGATGAACAAGTTTTTCAACAGCTTTCAGGAGCTGTCGTCACATCCTGAAGAGGCGGGGCCGCGCAACGCCGTTCTTCGGCAGGGAACGCAGTTAGTGCAGACGTTCAATCGTCTTAGCACAAGCTTGACGCAGCAGCGGAACAACCTCGCGGACGACGCCGTGAACAAGGTCGGTTCCATCAATAATCTGACGCGGCAGATTGCGCAGCTCAATGAGCAGATTGTTCAAGCGCGCGGCGCAGGGAACGAGCCCGGAGACTTGATGGATCAGCGTGATCTGGCAATTGATCAGCTTTCGCAGCTCACAAACATCACTGCCTCGCAAGACAGCACCGGTGTGATGATTGTGTCGATCGGCGGATTGCAGGTAGCAGGCAACGGCAGCTCGGTGACGCTCCAAAGCTCGACGGCGGGCGGCAATCTCCAGATCACGACTTCCGGCGGCCAGGCCGTACAAGCGGCAGGCGGCGAACTTGGCGGAATGCTGGAGATGTACAACACAACGATTCCCGGCTACATGTCCCAGCTCGATTCGCTCGCAAGCACCGTCATCGCACGAGTCAATGCGGTACATTCGGCTGGCTATGGCATTGGAAATCCTCCGCCGTCAGGAATGCTCTTTTTCACCGGCACGAGCGCCGCAACAATAGCCGTCAACACGCAAATTTCTTCCAACACCAACAACATCGCAGCATCGAGCAACGGGCAGCCGGGGAACAACCAGAACGCCCTCGCGCTCTTCGGCATAGCGGAAGAGCGGTTGATGGACGGCAATACGATGACCCTGACGCAATACTATGGGCGATTCATCAGCAATATCGGTTCTGCGGTTTCGACGGCGGGCAGCGGTGTGACCGGTTCGGAGCTTGTGCTTGGGCAGATTGATGCGCAGCGCGAATCCGTGAGCGGCGTGTCGCTCGATGAAGAGATGACAAATATGATAAAGTTCCAACGTTCGTACGAAGCGGCGGCGCGGGTGATTCGCACTGCCGATGAAATGTTCGAAACAATTCTCAACATGGTCTAATATTATGAGAGTCACTGAAAATACCTACACGAAGAATTTCCTCCTGAACGTCAACCGCTCACGCGCGCGCATGAGCAAGCTCCAGGATCAGCTCTCAACGGGCAAGCGTGTTGCAAACCCGTCGGACGATCCGGAGGCGGCAAGCAGAATCCTCCGTCTGACAAAGTCGCTCGAACAGAATGGACAATACAAAAGCAACGTCGGCGACGCGCAATCAATGATGACTGCGACCGAGCATTCGCTGAACAAATTCGCCGACTTGATGATCGAGGCAAAGGAGATTCTGAGCAAAGCGCGGAGCGGAGGACGCACGCCGGATCTGGGGACGTTTGCCGAGCAGATTGATCAGATGATCACCGATGCGGTGCAGGCGGCGAACACGAAATTCAACGGCAAGTATTTATTCGGCGGCACGCAGACGACCGATGCGCCGTTCATTCTCGCCGCTGATCGCTCTGCCGTGACGACAAACCCGAACGGCATCACGGGCGAGATACAGGTGCTGGTCAACGACGGCACGCTTCAAACAATCAACATAGATGGGCAGCAGGCATTCCAGGGGACCGCGATCTTTACGATGCTCATTCAAGTGCGCGATGCTATGCGAGCAGGCACTGTTCCCACGGCGGCGCAATTCGACGCCGTCAGCGCGCAGCTCGATTATGTCTCGGCGCAGGGCGGCAAAGCAGGACTGACGATGAAAGCTCTGCAAATGGACGATGAGTTCCTGGAGCAGCAAGGGAATCAATTGGAGAGCCTCCTCTCCGTTGATCAGGATACGGATTTTGCGG
>JANNUB010000569.1:0-2180 GCA_031394795.1 Ignavibacteriota bacterium
ATGAGTTGTAGAGGTCCCTATGTCTCTCACTGATTTACCGCTCGTAAACGCGCTCCTCAACACTACAAGCACAATCTTTCTTCTCCTCGGCTACTACTACATTCGTCGCAGAAACAAATCCGCTCACCGTGCAATGATGCTCACTGCCCTTACCACTTCTGCGTTGTTTCTCATTTCCTATCTCATCTATCATTACAATGTCGGCTCGGTAAAGTTCACTGGACAGGGAGGAGCGCGCACTGTGTATTTCACCATCCTCATCACCCACACGGTTCTCGCCGCACTCGTGCCGCCCCTCGCGATCATCACGCTTGTACGAGCCTTGCGCGAACGCTTCGACAAGCATAGGCGCATCGCCCGCTGGACGCTGCCGATCTGGTTGTACGTCTCTGTTACCGGCGTGATTGTCTACCTCATGCTGTATAGGCTTTATCCAGCGGGATAACAAGAACGCAAGGGGATATCCGTGGTGCGTTTTCTTTGGGCTTTGTCCGATGAAGCTTGTGGCTGCTATTTGCGATTCGTAATGTTGCACGACTCTGACCAATACGTTATATTCAAACCAAGCGAACATCATTCGCGCCATGGACAAATTCCAGAAACTTGCCGAACAGATACTTCTCGCTCAATCGGACGCAAATATTGCGTTTAGTGATTTGTGCGGACTGCTTGTGCGACTGGGATTTGAAGAACGCATTCGCGGGAGTCATCATATTTTTCGGAAGCAGGGAATAGAAGATCGCATCAATCTTCAACACGACAGTTCAAAGGCAAAACGATATCAGGTGAAGCAAGTTCGTCAGGCTCTGATAAAATACAATTTGAGGGAGTTGTTATGAATTCAAAGTATGAGATCATTCTCTATTGGAGCAACGAAGATGAGATCTTCGTTGCGGAAGTTCCCGAGTTAGCGGGTTGTATGGCGCACGGAGCTACTCAAGAGTATGCGCTGCAAAATGCAAAAGAAGCCATTCAGCTTTGGATTGATACAGCCACCGAATATGGCGACCCGATTCCTGAGCCTAAGGGAAGACGATTGGCGTTAGCCTGAACAGGAGAAAGACTCATGCACAAATTTCTTATTGTCAATAAGAAGGCAGAAGGCAACTTCTCGGCATATTCGCCAAATCTGCCTGGTTATATTGCCCAACCGACCTGAAAAGCCTCAGTTCGACTGGCAAGAGTTCTTTCGAGTTGTTTGTTCGCACTTAAAGGAAGGACGAGCTTTGCCAATTGTGGTCCTTCCGATGCAATCAACTATAGGGGAATCATCGCTTGACTGCACGATTCGCTCCAACAACGATCCGCAAATGGATCTTAGGTGGACTATTGTTTCTGACAATTGCACTCATCTTATTTCCGATTCTTCTTGCCTACGCTGCACCCTACCTCGCGGAGGAACAAGGAAAGTTCGTTCTCTTCGTAGCTTCGCTGGGGTTCCTCCTGACAAAGCCAATAACAGAAGCAATTGTGAGCGCCACTGCAATGGACGTGTGGATAGCCAGAGCCCTTGCGCTTGTCTTCTATGCCGGTGTAATGTTCTCTTTAGCAGAATGGATTAAGAAGCTCTCTTTTCCAGACATCTTCTTTAGTAGAAGAGGACGCATACTGCTTTTTTCCCTTTGGTGTGCAGGTTGTATTGCAATGTCGTTCCTGTCTAAAGGCGTTTTTTTTAGCCAAGACGGTAAGCCACAAAAAAGATATTACCGACATGCAGATTGTTCGATTGAATTTTTTCCGATGGAAATGGATTATCACCCGATCTATGGCAAATCACTCAAACAGATAACAACCGAGGTGATTGCAGAAGCAGAGAGTCGAAAAGCAGGTTACGTAACAGCGACGCTAACAACCATTCCTGACGGCGCGGAGATTTTTTTCAACTGGAAATATGAGGGGACTACCCCTGCGACAATGACAAAGCAGAATCTCTCAGGAAATTGGATTATCGTTAAGGACGGCTACGTTCCTGAACTCAGAGAGCAACTCGATTGCGCCGGCGGTGACTCTTTGGTTATTGCTCTAAAACCGCACACACAAAATGAAAAAGTGAAAGCTCTCATAGATATTCAAGATAGTCCAGCAAGTAGTGAAATCTTTCAATTGATGAGTGACGAATTAACCAAAAGAAACTTTCTGATTGTCGACCAAGAAAGTGCAAGTGATTTCAAGAGGGTTTT
>JANNUB010000612.1:0-21558 GCA_031394795.1 Ignavibacteriota bacterium
AGTCATTAAGGTTTCGCAATATTCTACTCGCAATGATTGCTTTTGCAACATATGCCTTTACCGGATGCGGAACGGTTCAAGAAGGAACCTACGAAGACAATGAGTTTGCCGACACAACGCCGATATCAAAGACGGCGATGCTGGAGTACAGGATTGACAGTCTCGCGCGAGAGAACCAAAAACTCCAACAACAGGTTGAGCACTCGACGGTTGAAAACCGGAATCTCTCGGGTCGCATCACCGAATTGGAAACCAAAGGAGGTGGGGGAACCTCGACGCCGGTTTCCATCTCAACACCAACGCCAACGCGAACCATTAGTAACCCGGCATACGAGAGCGCGCTGGCAAAATTCCGAGGCAGAGACTTTCAGGGATCGATTGATGAGTTCAGCTCCTTGCTCTCGAGCGGAGTTGCGGATGATATGGCGGACAATTGCGCGTACTGGATCGGTGAGTCGTTCTTCGCCCAGCGGAAATTCCCGGATGCCATCCAGAATTTCGAATCCGTCGTCGCACTTGCCGGATCGGATAAAGCGGATGATGCACAACTGATGATCGGCAATGCCTACGCGGCGATGGGAGACCGGACCGCGGCGAGAGAAGCGTTGCAAGGTCTGATTTCTAAATTCCCTTCAAGCCCGTTGGTAAAGCGCGCCCGGGCAAAGATGAGCAAACTCTGATTTTTCATTGAGAATGGCGACATGAAAAACCCCGATCCCGACTCTGCGAGGACCGGGGTTTTTTGTTCGTGACTATCGCTTGCCCGCGAGAAATTCTTCGGCAATCTGCAGATCGTCACTGCTTCCGATGTAGAGAGGAGTTTTTTGATGCAGCTTCGCCGGCTGGATATCCATGATGCGCTGCTTGCCGTCCGAAGCCGCGCCGCCCGCGTTTTCGACGATATAGGCGAGCGGGTTGTTCTCGTACATCAAGCGCAGCTTGCCGTTGGGATTTTTCGTGTCCGCGGGATAGCAATAGATTCCGCCGTACATCAGCGTGCGATGAACGTCCGCGACAAGCGAGCCGATGTACCGCAATGAGTACGGGCGTCCATCCGCTTTGTCTTCTGTTTTCAGCCAATCAATGTAGCGCTTCACGCTGGGGTCCCACTTGTTGTAGTTGCCTTCGTTGATCGCGTAAATGGCGCCGCGACGCGGTATCCGGATGTTTTCATGCGAGAGAAGGAATTCTCCCACCGACGGATCGAGCGTGAAGCCATGCACGCCGTAACCCGTCGAATAGACGAACATCATGCTCGAGCTGTACAGCGCGTACCCCGCAGCGACCTGTTTGTAGCCGGGTTGCAGAACATCATCCATCGTTCCTTTGCCGGAGTTCGTCACGCGCATGAGGATGGAAAAAATCGTTCCGACCGTAATGTTCGCGTCAATGTTGCCCGAGCCGTCGAGCGGATCGTAGAGCAACACGTACTTGCCGTGCTGGTAGCGATCGGGGATGTGAAGCAAATCCGCGTTCTCTTCCGACGCCATCACGCAGAGATGCCCGCCGTGATCCATTGCTTTGTAAATTGTTTCGTCAGCAAACTCATCCAATTTTTTGACTTCGTCGCCGGTAACATTCATCCTGTCGGTTTTTCCCAAGATGTTCACCAGCCCGGCTTTCGTCACGTCGCGCCACACGAGTTTTACCGCGAGCGAGAGCGCGTGGAGCAACGCGGAAAACTCTCCTGTGGCGTGCGGGTGCTTCGCCTCTTCTTCCTGAATGTGACGCTCGAGCGTCATGAATTTTGCCGTAGGTTTACGATTCAAGTCCATTGATGTCTTTCGGAAATGTGTTGTGAAAGAGAGCAGTTGAGGTAAGAACTTTAGGGGGCAAGTTCAGGGAGAAAATAGCGAACACGGCGAAGAGTTGCAAGAGAGTGCAGGCCTCGATTCCGATTTCAGGGCAGGTACCCTTTATGGATCTGTCGAAACATATAGGAGTGAATGATGCTCCCGAATTCCAATCTGCAGTTTATCCAGTATGTCCCTACCGATGATGTTGTGGGATAAACGGCTTTCCGTAAAGCAAATCTCGGCAACAAAGCTCGTATCAAGCAATCGAATATAGCCAGGCGAATAGATGCGAGGATAGAGTTAGCAGTGTCGTGGGTTTTTCGTGCGATAGATCCAAACCGAGCATCAATGCGGACTCTCCGGAAAGCAGGGTCCGTGTTGATCCCGTATCAACAATTCCCAACACACGAGTCATTGCCGTCTGAGATGATATTTCAAGCTCAAGGATGGGATACGCGAGGTTGTGTCCTGGTAAATAGCGGTAGGGCAACTCGTGAAAGTAATCTACGATCGGCACATCAATTGGGGTCAGAATAAGTTGACGGTATGGGTCTGCTGCTGTTCTGGAACGTACACAATAAGCGGTGCGCGTATTCCGCGTCGGCGTACTTCTGCTACGACGGCGTTCATTTCGGGCGAAGCGATGACTAGTTCTTCTCTCTCAACGACGATCCAATGGCCTTTCAATTGGTCGAGCATTGCTCGATTCTTTTCCATCCAATTGAGTTCCCGCTCGCATGAGATTTTTCTTCCAGAAATGTTGGGTTCCATAGTTGTCCTCATAGCACTCCTACAATCAAGTTAACGAAGGGAGTCTTGAAGTGCAAGAAAGGTGAACCCACCTGAAACTCGTGGAACATCAGTGGAATAGGGGCTCGCTCAAGCAGGCGTCTTCATCTCCTGCTCCTTGTATTGTAACAGATACAATTTGAAATAAATCCCGTTCAGCGCGAGCAGTTCTTGATGCGTTCCCATTTCGCGGATCTCACCCTTGTGCATCACGATGATCTTGTCGGCTTTTTGAATTGTCGAAAGGCGGTGTGCGATCACGATCGAGGTTCTGTCCTGGAGAAGCTTTTCGATGGCGCGCTGAATCAACTGCTCCGTTTCCGTATCAACGCTTGAGGTCGCTTCATCGAGAATGAGAATGCGGGGATCGAACGCCAGCGCCCGCGCGAACGAAATCAACTGCTTCTGCCCGACGGAAAGCGTTGCGCCGCGCTCTTTCACTTCCGCGTCGTAGCCGCCGTTGAGCTGCTCAATGAATGCATGCGCGCCGACCATCGTCGCGGCGTTCATGATCTGCTCGCGTGTAATCATCTCGCTGCCGAGCCCGATGTTGGATTTGATGTCGCCTGAAAATAGGAACACATCCTGCAGCACAACCGCGATATGTTTGCGCAAATCCTTTTGGCTGATTTCGTTGATGTTCACTCCGTCCACGAGAATCTCGCCTCGTTGAACATCGTAGAAACGCGCGAGCAAACTGATAATGGTGGTTTTGCCGGCGCCCGTGTGCCCGACAAACGCGGCGGTTTCACCCGCCCGAATTTTGAACGAGACATTTTTCAAAATCCATTCCGTATCGTTTGTCGTGTAGTTGTACGCGAACCAGACGTTGCGAAATTCAATCTCTCCGCGAACGTTCTCCATGCGCCTCGGGTTCGCCGCGTCTTTGACGAGCGTCGCATCATCCAGCAATTTGAAGACGCGCTCGCTGGAGGCCATCGCGGTTTGCATGATGTTGTATTTTTCCGAAAGGTCGCGAATCGGACGCCAGAACATCTCGTTGAATTGCAAAAACGCCATCACGGTTCCCACTGTCGCGTTCACATGAAGCCATTGCCAGTCGAGCGACCAGATGAGCATTCCCACCGCAATCGCGCCAATCAAATCTACGCCCGGGTAGAAGAGCGCGTAGTAGAAAATTGACTTGATGTTTGCATCGCGATGTGCGGCGTTGATCGAGGCGAACTGCGCGAAAGATTTTTTCTCTCGATTGAACACTTGATCCACCGTCATGCCGGTGATATGCTCTTGCATGAACGTGTTGATGCGCGCGATGTGCAGGCGTACTTCCCGGTACGCGTCACGGGCTTTTCTTCTAAAGAGAAATGTCCCGTAAAACAGAAGCGGCAGCACGCTCAACGCCATCAGCGCCAGCTTCCAGTTCATCGAGAACATAAAATAAAGAATGCCGGCGATGGTGAAGACGTCGCTGAATACCATCACGATGCCTGATGAAAACATCTCGTTCAGCACCTCGATGTCGTTCGTAACGCGCGTGATGAGTCTGCCGATGGGATTCCTATCATAAAATTTCAATCCGAGATTCTGCAGATGCTCGAACACCTGCATCCGCAAATCGAAAATTGTTTTTTGCCCAATCCACTGCGTGAGGTACGCGTTGAAGTACTGAAGCACTCCTCGAACCATCAGCACGCCGAGAAACGCGAGCGACGTCATCAACAATCCATGCTTGTCGCCGCTGGCGATGTTCTCGTCCACCGCGATTTTGATGAAGTAGGGTCGCACCGCTTCCATCGCGGAGACGACGATGCTCAGCGCAATGGCGAGCGCGACATGCCGTTTGTACGGACGCAAATAGTTCAGCAACCGCTTCATCAGCGACGCGTCGTAGGCTTTACCGAGGATTTCTTCTTCGTGCATTTCTGTCAATGCAAAAGGTAAAAGGTAAAAGGAAAAAAATCATTGCGTTGATTTCGATTTGCCTCTCGCTCTACTGACGATTGCTCCGAGGATCTTCTTCAGTTCCGCTGCTTCCTGGATGATTGCTTTCATGCGAGCAGGTTTGAGCAAATCCACTGCCTCGATCAACCGCAGCCAATAGTGAGTCTCGCGCGCCTCCTTCAGGGCAATACCCATTTTCATCGCGAACTCTCGCTTTGAGTATGCCGCTTCCGCCTCTTCCACATTAGCTCCAATTGAAGTTCCCGATCGCAACACTTGATTGGCAAGGACTCTCCCGTCAACGGTTTTGGGGATAAAGCGGCTCATCTTCACGACGCGTACTGCAAACTTAAATGTTCTCTCTTCGATATCTCTTTTCACGCCATTCTCCTTAATGATAGATTGATTATCAGAATGAATTCGTTAGCATTTTTTGGTTTTGCCTTTTGCCTTTTTACTTTTTCATTTACAACTGTTCCAATTCCTCCTCCAGCAACTGCTTCCGATGTAGCTCCGCATAAATCCCCCGCAACTCCACCAACTCCTCATGCGCTCCGCATTCGGCAATCCTTCCATCATTCAACACAACAATCTGATCCGCTTCCTTCACAGTCGAAATCCGATGGCTGATGATGATGCTCGTTCGTCCCTTCATGATGTTGCGAAGGCGTTTCAAGATTTCCTCTTCCGTGAACGTATCAACTGCCGACAATGAATCATCCAGAATCAAAATCTTCGGCTTGCGCATGACGGCGCGGGCGATGCTCGTGCGCTGCTTCTGGCCGCCGCTGAGCGTGATTCCGCGTTCGCCTAACATTGTCGCGTAGCCTCTTGGAAAATCGTTCACGTCGTGCGCAATGCGCGAAATCTCGGCGGCGTCGCGCACGTGTTCGTCCGTGCCGTCGTCGGTTCCGTAGCTGATGTTTTCGGCAATAGAATCGGAAAACAGAAACGTCTCCTGCGGTACGTAGCCGATGTTCGAGCGCAGTACATTGAGAGGAATCGTTTTGATATCCTTTCCATCAATCAAAAGTGCGCCGGTTGTAACATCGTAGAGGCGAGAAATCAAATTCACCATCGTGCTCTTGCCGGAACCCGTGTAGCCGACGATCGCGAGCGTCGTTCCTGTAGGGATTTTTAGTTCAATGCCGCTCAATGATTCGCGGTTCGCTCCCTTATGCGTAAAGTGAACGTTGCGGAATTCGATCTCGCCGCGAATTGCAGTGATGGAATGATCGGTGATGTTCGAGTCTTTAATTTCAGGCTCGGTATCAAAAATCTTGGCAAGCCTCCCCATCGAGGCGGCGCCTTGCTGCAGCACGTTGATGACCCATCCGAACGCGATCATGGGCCAAATCAGCATCACGAGATAGCCGAAGAACGCTGTGAGTTGTCCGATGGTCATCTCGCCATTGATGACCTTCACGCCGCCGAAATAGAGCGTGATGACGAGCGAGAAACCCACGAGCGAAAACATCAGGGGCCACATGATTGATTGAACGCGGGCAAGCACGAGATTCTTTTTGAGATATTCCCAGCTCATCGAGTGGAACAAGCCGGTTTCGTATGTTTCGCGCACATATGCCTTCACGACGCGGATGCCGGAAAGATTTTCCTGCGCACGCGTCGTGAGCTTCGAATATTGCTCCTGGCGTTCCTCGAATTTTTGGTGCACGATTTTGCCGAGCCGGTACATCGCAAACGACACGAGCGGAAGCGGGATCATCGCGAGCAGCGTAAGCTGCCAATCCGAGTAGAGCATGATCGCAATCGTCATGCTGAACGTCATGACTGTATCGGTGGGATACATGATGCCGGGACCGAGCGAGTTGCGCACCGCGCCGATGTCGTTCGTCGCGAGCGCCATCAAATTGCCCGTGGGTGTGTTCTGAAAATACGAGAGCGAGAGTTTTTGAATGTGCGCGAGAAAATCGTTGCGCAAATCGTATTCGATGTGCCGCGACACGACGATGATCGTTTGTCGCGTCATGAACGTGAAGAATCCAGCGATGAGCGAGAAGGTGACAATCGCGCTCGTCCACAGAACGATGTCCGAACCGCGCAGGCTTGATGTGTCCAGCCCTGCCTTCAACACGTCCACCGCCCGCCCGATGAAGTGCGGCTGTGCAACGGTGAAGAGATTGCTCGCGACGACCGCGGTCAGTCCGAAGAGAAGTGTTTTTTTGTATTTGGCAAGATACGGTTTGAGGCGGAGTAATGGCTTCATGCAGATGAACTTGTTCTCAATGATAAACGCTCTTCATTCTACCTAATTCATGAAAGAGTTTCAACCGTGAGGTTGAGTTTAGGAGTTTACGCGCAAGGGCAATTATTTTTTCAACCACATCGTCTGACCGAAAGGTGGTGCATTTTCGGAGTGTATTACACACCCCGTCACGACTCACTTCGCTCGTCGTGACACCCCTCTCGCCGACGCGCTTACCCGCGCACAGAGGGGATTCCACTTTTCGTTGCAGTTTGAGTTGGCTTGAGCGGGGACATCTTTTTGTGATTAGATTCGGAGCGCGAATGGTTGATAGCGCGCGGAGCGACGGTTGTTGCAGGCGACGCCGTCGGTTCGCCCCCAAAAAAACTTCAGCTACGACGGGCGTCGAATAGTTCGCTTCCCTGATGGAAATCGTTCATTCCCGCAGTCGCTTCGCGATTTCCCGCACAACAACGGTTGATTCAATTCTGTCGTAGCAAACCTTTCTCAAAAAAATCACTCTAACTCTTAGAGATTTGCGCATTTGTTCATCCGATAACACAGAGATAGGTGAGTTGGCACGAAGCTTGGGGTATGAATAGCATAACAAAAAAGAAATCGCCGTCTAACAAATAACAAACAATCACAAACCAAAAGGAGTAAGTCATGAAAAAACAATTTGCAATGCTCTGGACGATGTCAGCAGTGGTGGGATTGCTGGTCGTCGGGTGCCAAAAGAACAGCACCGGTCCGGAGAATGAGTTAGCCCCAGCGGGGGTCACAGACGAAATCAGCTCGATGAAGCAGCAGGCTGCAGCTGACGAGTTCGTCAAGAACGATGAGCTGACGTTCGACGATAACGAAATCCAGCCGACCGATTACGGCTATCTGCTGGGCAAGGTTGATGCGGCAATTACGCCGCTGCGCTGGGGTCGTTTCGTGAGAAGCGTGACGCGCACTTTTGCGATCGAAGTCCAGCCGGGTGATTCGACGGCAGTAGGTCGCGTGCACAAGAACGTCGTCGGCACGCTGAAAATTCGCGGCATCAACGGCGCGGGCGATACGGTGCTCGTCGAAAAGCCCTTCAATGATGAATCGGATCGGAACATCCTGTTCAAACGCGTGAGACGCGACCCGCGGCAATACTGGAGAAACTGGATCCCGGTCGCGACGTCCCTCGTTGATGGCGGGACAGTTTCAAACCCGCAGATCGAGATCAAGCAGATTCAAATCGTAAAGCGTAACGGCGATTCTCTGACAATCAACAACCCGCTCCGATTCTTCTTGCGCTATCCCCGCATGGGACATCGCAACGGCGATGCGGATATGCTGGAAGTTTCCGGCAGCGATTCCGTGAAGGTCACCGTGACGCTCGAGAGTGCATCTCCCGATACCGACCTCGTCGCGCTTCGTTTCGGCATGAACTCGCAGTACAAGAATCGCGCACGAATGTTCTTGACAAGCCAGCGGCAAATTGGACGGATTTACGAGAAAGTGTTTACGCGGACGTTCTACGTCCACAATCGTCCGGGTCATTTCCATGCGGCAGTGGATGCGGCAACAAAAGCGACGCTGTTCGATGATGATGTGACGAAGTATTCGGTTTCGTGGTGGGGAGTTCCGTACCGGGTGTTCTAACCGAACGGACTCTGCGGGGAAGAATCTCGCCCGCCAGCGGCGGGCGAGATTATTTCAAGATTCGACAGATTGTAATTCAGAAAAGTTTTAGAGTAATTAGTCGCGGTAGATTTGATAAACGGTGATGTTATGAAACGCTTGATACTTTTTTCCATTCTCCTTGCGATTGCAAGCTGCAAGCAGCCCAGCGAAGTTGAGCTGACAGACGACTTGGCGTTCGAGAATGTTGCCGACAACGGGCCGTTGGAGCGGCAATCGGTTGACAGCACTGCACTTCTTCCAAGAGATGAAAACGCATTCGAGGGGCAAATTTACTTAAGCTCAGTGACAACGAGATCATCGCGCGGCGTCGAGACATTCGTAAACTCCCGCGTAATTTTTGAAGACCGAACGCGGGCGATTGTTGGCGCTGATAGTGTGCGACGTGGATTTCACGGCATCAATCTCGGTACGATATCGCTGAACGCTCAGCCGATGATCGAGCGGGCGAGACGAGTGGCAAACATGCTTGGCGGGTTCGATTACGTCAGAGATTTGACCCGCGACTACGCGCCGCGACAACGTTACACCTGGAGAATCGCAGCGCCGACAGTCGGCACGTTTGAAGCCTCAATTGAATCGCCGGATAATATGGAAGTAGTTTCGCCCGCCGGTGGCTCGACGATTTCGCGCAACGAGGATTTGGAATTGAAATGGAACGGACGCGACGAGATCGGTCTTATTGTGAGCGTCGTCGTACACGACCCGCACGTCGTAAACAGGCTCATCACTAAACCGATTTTCAGCACTCTTGTCAAAAAGGATAATGGGCGCGTAAAAGTCAGCAGGAAAATCTTGCGCGCTCTTCCCGCAGCCGAGGCGTACGTGATCACCTTCGTGCGGATGCATCGTGAAGTGAAAACGATCAACAGGTTCAACGGCAAAGTTCTTGTTCAGGCAGCGTCCATTTACAATAGCGTCGTCACGCTGCGATAGGTTCGTTCATTCAAGGATTGTATGACGGTTCGAAAAGGTCTCGCGTTTTTTTTGAAAATAACTATGACAGTGTCTTGCACATACGCTCAATCATTGTTCAGCCCGCGCTCGGTGGCGCTCGGCGGCAACGGCGCAAGCGTGCGCGACACGCGGGGCTTCGAAAGCAATCCCGCGGGGCTTGTCGAAATGCGCGACTGGGAATTCACCACCGCCACGTACAGCGCGGCGAATAAGGACGCCGGTTTCGTCTTTCAAGGAATCACCCTCGGCAAGAAGTTTTTGGAGAATGAGGCGTTTGCCCTGAAATTCTCACCTGGCTCGCTGTTGGAATTTGTCACGCAGTCGCAATTCATTTCCGGCGGGACGAAGTTTACCGACCAAAAACTCTCGTACTCCGAAAATCTCGCGCTCGGCTACGCGCATCGTTTCTCCGAATCATTTTCTGCCGGCGCAAACATTCGGCTGCGTCAGCAGAAACTGAGCGATAGAACGATTGACTTGAGCACGTTCAAAGACACCGACACGACATACTCTGACGACAACGTGTTCATTGATGCCGGAGTGCGGTGGAAGTCAGAGAATGTCACGCTTGCAGCGCTTGCGAAGAATCTGGTGAACATCGAACCGAAAAAATTTCCCACGCGGTTTACGATGCTGGCTCTTCCTTCGCCGCGCGTCGTCGAAATGAGCGCCCGCTACGATTTCAATCAGCGATTCGCAGTACACGCTGCGACGAGCAGCAAGCTCTACGGCGCGGCAGGATTTGAATTCTTGTTTCCCGATGTCCATTTCGCCGTTCGCAGCAGCGTCTATTATGACAAGGAGGAATCGCCATTGTTCAACGCAGTGAGCGTCGGTCTCGGTTGGCGGTATGCGTTTTTGGAAATTGATGCGAGCTATCTCCGTTTTCTCAATCAAGATCTTCGCAAAGGGGCTGGAACAGTTGAGGCGTTCACTGCAAGCGAGATTCGCGGCGTTGACCTGAATCCCTATGCGCCGGATCGTGTTGCGATTTCACTTAAAGCGATTTTCGGAAGCATCCGCGAAAGTCTTGCGCGCATCGAAGGGGTTGAGATCAACAGCGCAGTGTATCCTTCGTCGTACGAGCTGTTCGCGTTCCGTCCGATCGGCAAAGTGCGCGTGCGGAATATTTCCGACAAGCCGATCAACGCGAAGGCAAGTTTCTTCATCGAGAAGTACATGAATGCGCCAACGGAAACGCCCGCCGTGTACATGATGCCCGGCGAGGAAAAAGATATTCCGTTCAATGCCGTCCTGAACGAGCAAGTGAAAACCGTGACCACATTGACGGTTCGCGAAGGAAACGTCTTCGTCAACGCGACGCCGGCGGAAGAGTACGACGACAAAGCGCAAACAAAAATCCTGATTCACGGAAGGAATGCTTGGGACGGCGACGTGCATTCGCTGCGCCATTTTGTAACGCCCGATGATCCCGAAATTCTTCGATACACACGCGACATCCTGCTGCAATTCAGAGATTCGCTCACGGCAGCGCCGCGTGAACTCGAACAATTGGTGAAAGCGCGGCTGCTGTTCAACGCGTTCGCCGGCAAGCTCGTCCATGTCGGCGACCCGAAACGGAGCAGCGACTATGTGCAATATCCGTCCGAGACGCTGACGTTGCGAAGCGGCGATTGCGATGACATGACGGCGTCCTTCGCATCGTTGTTGAGCAGCGTCGGAATCTCGACGGCGTTCGTGGACGTCGTGCCGCCGGACGCGCCGGAGAAGAGCCACATATACTTGATGTTCGACTCGGGAGTGGAAGCGCGCTTGAGCGGACGCGTGAGCGAAAACGAAAAGCGGTATGTGATTCGCAAGAACGCGAAAGGCGCGGAGACTGTCTGGCTTCCCGTCGAGACGACAGTGATTACGCAGGGCTTCGACGAAGCGTGGTATGTCGGAGCGGAAGAGTATTTCCATAATGCGGAAATCAATCTCGGTCTGGTCAAAGGCTGGGTAAGAATTGTTGATGTGAATTAAGACCGTAGGACGACGAGTTTCGTCGTCCACAATATCAAAGCGACGAGACTCGTCGCCCTACAAACGTGGAGGAGTTATGAAAGGCTTTCGAACATTCATTGCCATCGGATTGACGATACTGCTCGCGTCAACAGCGTTTGGCAGTGAAAAAATCACGATGCAAAAAGCGCAGGGCGACGTGACGATGCGCGCGGGGGTCGCGGAAATTTGGACGAGAGTGCAAGCCGGCGACGAGTTGAAGCCGGACGCTACAGTCAGGACGGGCAAGCAAAGCACGGCGCTCATCGTTGCCGCGGCAAAGCGCCTCACCGTTCCGCCGGAAGTCATGCTCGACATCTCCGACATTCGCGAGCTGACGCAGGAAGAGCTGATGCTTAAGCTGACAATGGAAAAAGTTCGCGCCTCGTCGTACAAATGGAAAGATGACGCGCTGAAGATCACCAACACGACCGCGCCACACGGCGAAGCGAAGGACAAGAAGCAGCCGCTCGCCGAGTCGAATCCGGAAATCGGCGCGATGCAAATGAAGGGCGCACGCGTGTTGTTCGAGAACGCGTTTTATTCGACGGGCGCGTTGAAGGCGCTGGATGTGCTTCGCCGCTACCCGTCGCTTGGAAAATTTGAAAACCGTTTGCTCGTCGCGCAGTCGCTGGAGAAAGCTAATCTGAAAAGCGAGGCGCTGAATGAATACGTCGTGCTCGCCAATTCACCGGCGACGTCAAAAGATCAGAAAGAACTATTGCAAATCAGAATCGCTCAGCTGAAGCGTCAATAAATTCCGAGAAAGCATTGGGAGTGCCTGTGCGCATCAGCCTTGGCTTTGCCTTATTTGTATGCCTCTTCTCTTTGGGCAGCGCGCAAACGCTGCGTCTCATCCGACCATCGCAAACGGACTCTGCAATCACCACAGAGGACGAGTTCCACTACACGTACATCACTACGGCTGCACGCAACAAGCTCTTTCTCTTTTTCCCCGGTACCGGAGGGTTGCCTCAACACTACCAGCTTGTGCTGCGCACCGCCGCGAATCTCGGCTTCCACGCCATCGGTCTGCGTTATCCCAACGCGATCGCCATCAATGATGTTTGCGCGCTGACACTTGATACGACTTGTCACCGCCGCGCACGGCTCGAGATTCTCGATGGAACGGATCGTCATCCAACCATCGCAGTCAATCGGACAAATTCCATCGAGAACCGGCTCATCAAGCTTTTGAAATATCTTCGGACGAATTACCCGGCGGAGAACTGGCAACAATATCTCACCAACGACAGTGTGATTGTCTGGAACAAGATGATCGTCTCCGGGCACTCGCAAGGCGGCGGACATGCGGGCATCATCGGTAAGTTTCATGACGTGGCAGGCGTGGTGATGTTTGCCGCGATGGACTGGCTCGCGTTTCTCAACCGCAACGCGGATTGGATAACGATGCCCGGTCAAACTCCCGCAAGCCGGCTGTATGGCTTTACGCATTATCGTGATGCTTCGGTTGAGATCAACAAACAAATCACAACGTGGAGGAACTACGGCATGTTAGGCAGTCTTGTAAATGTTGATACGACTTCGCCGCCGTTCGCGAACTCTCATACGTTCACGACATTTCTTCCCCCGGCATTCGACACGACTAATTTCCACGGTTCTGTCGCCGTGAGTGTCTATACTCCGCTCGCGACGAACGGAACTCCCGTCTATGCGCCTTTGTGGGAGTACATGATGCGCGGCGGCGCAACGAGCGGCGTCGCAGAAAAAGAAAATGTGCCCGGTGCGTTTCGATTGGAACAGAACTATCCAAATCCATTCAACCCAACGACGAAGATGTCATTTGTCATTGGTCATTCGTCATTAGTAAGTCTGAAGGTGTTTGATGTTTTGGGAAGAGAAGTCGCAACGCTGGTGAACGACGAGCTAAGCCCGGGAACGTATGCAGTTTCGTTCGACGCAACAGATCTGCCAAGCGGAGTGTACATCTACCGTTTGTCCGTAAGGACCCCTTCGGGGCAGGCCGGAGAATTTGTTCAACAACGAAAAATGATGATGCTGCGATGAACCCTTTTGTGCTGGTTGCTCTCCTAATGCTTCTCGTCTTGCCCAACGTTCCGACCGCGTCCGCACAAACGCCGCCGCCTGTGTATGTCGTGCTCTTCACGCACATCGAGGACAACACACCGGCCGGAACGTTGGGCACGCCGCAATCACGGCAACAGTATATGCTGTACCGGACAAGGCTCGTTGATATGGCAAACCTTGCCCGAAACTATAACATCTCATGGTCACTGCAGCCGGATTGGAAGTTTCTACTCGCTGCTCTGTTGTACGAAGACTCGACGCTAATTCCTACCACCAACAACAAAAACCTGCTCCGCTATCTGAAAGAAGATCTGGGAGTCGTGCTTGATCCGCACTCCCACGAGAACGGCGGCTACAACTACACAGATGTCGCGCATCTTTTGGACTCGCTCGGAGTTGGAGCAACAACAGTCATTGGCGGTCATATCTGGGATCCGGCGCTTCCTCAGTTTCAGGGATGGGACAGGTTTCGGAATCCCGTGAGCGGTGAACGCTACCCGTGGGCGACCTGGCAGGAAACATTCTTATGGGAAGTGGAACGCCCAATCATGTGAACGATCCAATTGTTAGCGGCGTGTGGCGTCCGCAGGATCGCTTCCACTATTTTGTACATGACAGTGCAGCGAACATCACGGCAATCGGTCAATTCCGCGGAACAATTGAAAGTACCCGCGAACTCAACCAGCTTTACCTCAACGGAAGAGTGCCTGCGACGCGTATGTTGACGTCATCCTATCACATCAAACCGGCGACGATTACGAGAACCGGCGGGATTGCGGCAATTGAAGATTCAGTCATGCGGCCCGCACGAGCACTGCGTGACAGCAACATCGCTGTCTTTACGAACTTCACGGCATTGAGTGCCACGTGGCAGACGAGTTTTCATTCACGCGGGTATGTGTATGATGCGCGGAGTCCTTCAGGGATTGAATCCGGAATTTCACTCCGCGATGTGTCACTTGCGCTTGAGCAATGCTATCCGAATCCACTCAACCCGACAACGACGTTGTCATTTGTCATTGGTCATTCGTCATTAGTAAGTCTGAAGGTGTTTGATGTTTTGGGGAGAGAAGTCGCAACATTCGTGAACGAAACGAAAGAGCCAGGCGTGTACGAAGTCAGTTTCGACGGAACAAATTTTTCCAGTGGCGTGTACTTTTACAGACTCGAATCTGCAGGCGGCAACGGAGCGCCTTTCATTCAGACGAGGAAACTTCTGCTTTTGAGATGATACGTTCTTAACGCACTAAGTTACCCACAACAATGTATGGAGGTAGCGCTATGGGCTTGCGATGGCGGGACATCGTCCGAATCTCTCTTGCTGGCATCCTATCTTCTGCGCTTTCAGTTACTCTTTCACACGCGCAGCATACCTTCACCATCAGTGCATCGTGTTCAACCATTTCCTTTGGGCGAACGCCAATCAATGACCTCGGGACAGCATTCTACCAGGGTTATAAAGGAGGATTGTATCCGAATGGGCGTAACACTCGGCCGGCGGCTCACGATTCCGCCGGCAGAGATTTGGCTGCACAAGTTCAGCCGCGCAATGCGTCGGGAACTATCGACCCCGTCAATGGCAAGGTTGTCCTTCTTTCAATCGGCATGTCGAATGCGACGCAAGAGTTTTCAGCATTTAAATTAATCGCTGATACACTTTCGTCGAAGAACCCGAAACTCGTCATTGTCGATGGCGCGCAAGGCGGACAGACTGCAGCAGTCATCTCAAATCCGAATGCAAACTTCTGGACCGTGATTGATCAACGCCTTACATCGGCGGGCTTAACGCGTCAGCAGGTTCAGGCTGCGTGGGTGAAGGAAGCAAATGCAAATCCGACACAAGTATTTCCGCGGCATGCGCAAATTCTTGACAGTCAGTTGGTGTTGATTGCGCGGATTCTCAAAAGTAAATATCCGAATATTCAGCTTGCGTACTGGTCAGGCAGAACGTATGGCGGATATGCGACAACATCATTGAACCCGGAGCCATATGCATATGAATCGGCGTTTGCAGTGCAGTGGACAATTGCGCGGCAAATCAACGGAGATACTGCTCTCACATATTCCGGCGCAAGCCCAAAATCACCGTGGCTCGCATGGGGACCGTATCTGTGGGCAGATGGTATGGTTCCAAGAAGCGATGGGCTCGTTTGGACCTGTGATGATTTTGTCACGTCCGACAGAACCCATCCTTCAACGTCCGGGCGTCTGAAGGTTGCGCAAATGCTGCTCACATTTTTCCAAACAGACACAACGACAAAATCCTGGTTCTTGCGATCAGCAACCACATTCGCAGAAAGCAAGAGCCAATCGCCCAACGCATTTTCGCTTGAACAAAATTATCCCAATCCATTCAATCCGACGACGAAGTTGTCATTTGTCATTCCTGCCCGTCCGGCAGGCGGGGGTCATTCGTCATTAGTAAGTCTGAAGGTGTTTGATCTTTTAGGAAGAGAAGTCGCGACGCTGGTGAATGAACCGAAAGATGCGGGGGAATATCGCGTCGTGTTCGATGCTTCCAATCTTTCATCAGGTGTGTTTCTCTATCGGCTTCAAGTGGGGGATGTTTTCCTTGCGAAACGAATGGCAGTGATCAAGTAGCACCGACTTGTCGGGGACCGACTTGTCGGGACCCTTGTTGTTGCAATCCGCCGAAGTTCCTATCTTATTTCAACGCTGAATTGCATTCAGCATCTTCAACCTCTACGGAAAGTGTTTTCATGACTCACGCCGAAGCGCCGACTGTTCCTCCCATTCACCTTTACCAAATCGTTCTCGCGTCCTTGTTCATTTTTGTCGCGACATTGATGACGTTTGTGAATTCCGTGAACGCAGAGTTCGTGAACTGGGACGATGACGTGTACGTCACCGAGAATCCGATTGTTCAGCAGCTTTCCGCGGACAACATCGAGAAGATCATCTGGGAGACGCACTTCTACGCATGGATTCCGTTGACCCTTTTTTCCCACGCCTGCGATGTTGCCTGGTGGGGGTTGAATCCAAAAGGACACCACCTCACGAATGTGCTTCTCCACTCATGCAATGCGCTTCTTTTCTTTGTGGCGTGCATGATGATGTTTGATGCGCGCGTGCATACGCACGGAGATCATCGAAAATTTTTCGAACGTCTCACGCCGGCGGTTCTTGTCGGCAGTGCCGCAGGCGCAATGCTGTTTGCGATGCACCCGCAGCGAGTCGAATCGGTTGCGTGGGTCTCCGGAAGAAAAGATCTGCTGTGCGCATTCTTCCTTTTGTTGAGTCTTGGCGCACACATTCGATGGAAAATCTCGGCTCGACAAGCGTGGCGCTTTGGTTCGCTGGCTTCGTTCGCGTTCGCATTGATGTCGAAACCCGCAGCTGCACCGTTTCCTTTTGCCTTGATCCTCGTTGACCTTTGGCTTGGGCAGGAGGAAAATTCGCCGCGCAAAAATTCGCCACGCGAAAGTTCGCCACGCGAAAATTCGCCACGCGAAAATTCGCCACGCGACGTCATCATCGCCAATCTCAAAAACACCATCCCTTTTTTTGTGCTGAGCCTTGTTGTTGGGGTGATCGCCTTGGGCGCGGCGGCGGGTGGAACCGAAAACGTCGTGGGCGAGCTGAGCCGCGTCGAGCGTGTCATGCTCCCTTTGTACGCGCTGAGTTTTTACGTGTGGAAAATGATCGTGCCGCTCGATCTTTCTCCCGTCTATCCGGAAATGTACCGCTGGCTTTTGTACGCGTCGCCCGTGATGCTTCTTGTGATTGGGTATGCATGTTTTGTCTTGTGGGAAAAGAAAAAAACAGGGCTTGTGACGGCGCTGCTTCTGTACGCGCTTATGTTGCTTCCGACGTTTCTCGGACTTCGATCCGGCATGCAGCCGCTCGCGGATCGCTACAGCTATCTTTCGACGATGAGCCTCTTTGTTTTCGTCGGGGGATCTATCGAGTGGCTTTGGCGCAAATCCGCCGCATCGTCGGGAAAATTCTACCAGCGCGAAATGCTTTTTGCAGTCTTGCTCGTCGTGAGCGCTGTCAGCGCGTTCAGAACAATCCGTCACACGGCGATTTGGAACAACTCGACAATTCTCTGGAGTTATGCGTTGGTCGGCTCGCCGTCCACGAGAGATGAATTCGATGAGCGCAAGCCATACATGAAGCCGAATTATCTCGATGCGCGCATCAATCTTGGCGCTGCGTTGTACGCCGCGAATCAAAAGCCAAAAGCATGGGAAGAATTCGCCGCGGTTCTCGCATTCGATTCGTGTAACGCCGACGCACATTACAATCTTGGAATGCTCCTCGCCGAAAGCGGTAACGAACAGAATGCGCGCGAGGCATTTGCAAAAACCACTCTGTGCGACCCTTCCTACGCGAAAGCCTATCACAATCTCGGAGTTCTTTACGCGCAACAGGACAGCGTCGCTTCCGTTGATATGTTTCGCCGCGCTGCCCGACTTGGATTCTCCGACGCGCAGCTGCTTCTGCGGCAGCGCGGCATTCCGTGGTAGCTTCCGGCGACTTCTCTACAAAAATGTCCGGAAAAATGTCTGGCATTCGTCGCGCACGCGGCATATATTGACTGTGGCCCTCGTTCCGCTCCTCATTCGATTTCCAAACATTTCCCGGAGGTGTTCTATGAAACAAATGACTGCTCTCTTTTGTGTAGTGCTGGTCGTCGCGTATTCCGCCGTTGCACAAACGTTCGGCTGGCAATCCGCATTCCCAAGCCTGCCGACGTTCAGCCTCCCTGTGGATTTGGCGCGTGCAGGCGATGGAACGAACCGCTTGTTTGTCGCGCAGCAACGCGGTCTTATTTATCTGTTCCAAAATTCTCCGAGCGTTACTACGCGCAAGCTGTTCATCGATCTTTCCGACCGCGTGTCGCAAAGCGGAAGCGAGACCGGCTTGTTGGGACTTGCATTCCATCCAAACTACCGTTCGAACGGCTACTTCTATGTGAACTATACGAACTCATCCAGCGGATCCCTCCGTTCGTACATAGTGCGCTATCGGGTCAGCCCGTCCAATCCCGACTCGGCGCTGAAATCAACGGAGCTGATTCTTCTGACGATCGCGCAGCCATATTCAAACCATAACGGGGGTGCGATTGCGTTCGGCACCGACGGATATCTCTATCTCTGCTTCGGCGATGGCGGCAGCGCGAACGATCCGGAAAACCGCGCCCAAAACAGAGCCGAACTGCTCGGTAAGATTCTTCGCATTGATGTTGACCAGACAGCGGGAGGAAACAACTATGCTATTCCTGTCACGAATCCGTACTTCGGCAACACGCAAGGTTGGCGACAGGAAATCTTCGCCATCGGCTTGCGCAATCCATGGAAGTTCTCGTTCGACGTCCCAACGGGGCGTCTCTTCTGCGGCGATGTTGGACAGAATGCGCGCGAGGAATTCAACATCATTGTCAACGGAGGCAACTACGGCTGGCGGTTAATGGAAGGACGAATCTGCACACCGGGTGTGAATCCCAGCTGTCTCGACACTGCCGGACTGATTCGTCCGATTTGGGACTATGTTTGGAATTCCGGCGCGTCTGCCGTTGGCGGCTACGTCTATCGCGGTACAGCAATTCCCTCTCTCGTCGGCAAGTACATCTGCGGCGATTATGGCTCGGGCAGAACGTGGGTGTTGACGCTTGTTCGTTCCGATAGCGCTTCCGCGCAGCTGCTGACGGATGAAAGTTATCCGATCTCCAGCTTTGGCGTTGACGAGAATAATGAAGTGTATCACTGCTCCTATTCATCGGGCCGACTCTACAAATTGACTGGACCCGGAACAGGCGTCGCACAACCGGAGGCGCCAACTCAGTTCAAGCTGGAACAAAATTACCCGAACCCGTTCAACCCGACGACGAAGATGTCATTTGTCATTGGTCATTCGTCATTAGTAAGTCTGAAAGTGTTTGATGTGCTAGGGCGCGACGTAGCAACGCTCGTGAATGAACCGAAAGAACCAGGCGTGTACGAAGTCAGTTTTGATGCGACAAATCTTACGAGCGGTGTGTATTTTTACAGGATGGCGACAACCTCCGTCGTTCTGACGAAGAAACTTTTGCTGCTGCGGTAAGAACCGACCTGCAAGAAGGAAACTCTCATGGCTACGTTCGACCCACCACTTTCACATTGCCTCATGTGCAGCTCCGATGATATCCGTGAGTATCACCGTGATGCAAAGGACATCAAGGTCTTTCGTTGCGACAAGTGTGGAATCCAGTTTATGAACCCCCAATACACAGATCAACACCTCGCTGACTACTACTCTCGATATACTCGAGACGAACCCGAATGGAACGAACCGTTGATGTATGGGCACGACTTTTATCTGAAGATCCTTGAATCATATGTCCCTACAAAAGGGAGTTTGCTTGACGTTGGCGCGGGGAAAGGACATCTTCTCCGTGCCGCGCTTCAGAGAGGATGGAATGCAAGTGGCTATGAAATAGACTGTGAACTTGCTCGGAAACTCACGAATACGCTCGACATTCAAGTTCACTGCGGCGAATTCAACGCAGTGGGATGGCAAGACGGTCAATTCGACGCTGTGGTGATGCATCACGTACTTGAACATCTCAAGAACCCCGTACGTTATCTCCAGTCTATCCATAGGATTCTTCGGGATGTGGGATTTCTTTTTATCGCTCTTCCCAATATTCATTCCCTGTCATCACGATATAAACTCTTTCTCGAAAAGGCACACATTCGAAAAAACAATATTGGCGCATACTATGATACAAGCCATCACCTTTGGTACTTCACGCCAGGTACTTTGAGTCAGTTTCTCTCTCGATTGGGGTTCGACGTGCGTTACATGCGGAGTGGTCATCGTGTACGTCCCAACCAAACGAAAGTGAAACGTTTTCTCATGCGCAACATTACGGAAAGGAACCTATGGCACTCGACTTTTCTGTGCATCGCTCAGAAGCGATCCTTTCGATTCCATAGCGAAAAGTAGATTGCATCGTAGATTGCATCTCTTGCCAAACACTATTATCATCAAACCGTCAACAACCTACACAACCGGTGTTTCGTTTATTATTACATCGCAGCACGGCGCTCATCCTCGCGCTCAACTACTTCTTCTTTCAGGTCGAGCTGTCCGAGGAGGAGTACGAAGCGAACCATCCGAAGCACTCGGATGAGCCGAGCTGCACTTCGCCGTCGCTGAACTGGGAGACGTTCGACAAAACGAACGCGCCCCAAGCCTTCGTTTTCGATGCGGGCTTTAAGATTGATTTCCTTTTTCAGCTTCCTTCACCACAGTGCCGCGAGCTTCCGGCTCATCCGCAATTCCGTCTCCCACGCGACAAGTCTCCCCCCCAGTCTTCGCTCATATAGGCTTTCGTTCTTTCACTTAACTTGTCGCTGAGTATCGCGTCGGCGGTGATTCCGCGCGCGGTTCTCGGTCGTCACGCTTCTCACAGCATTGGGGATTATCATGAGCAAGACCTGTGGTATGGCAATATTCGTGTTTCTTTGCCTTGGCATTTGCTCGCAGCGTATCTGCGCGCAGACTCAATCAGGCTCGGAGGAAGACACGTTGAAGTCGTACCAAATAGATGAGGTGGTTGTAAGCGGCACTCGCACCCCGACGAAGATTATTGACATCCCTTATTCCGTGCAGCGGGTGAACAACTTTGAATACAAATTCGATAAGAAAGTCGGTGTGGACGATATACTCGGCGGAACCCCGGGGTTGTTCTTGCAGTCACGCTACGGCAACCATGATGTCCGCATCTCGATTCGCGGATTCGGCAGCCGTTCCAACTCCGGCATTCGCGGCGTGCGCATTCTGCAGGACGGGATTCCTGAGTCCGAGCCGGACGGGCAAACGCGCATCGAGTCCATTGATTTCCAGAACGTCGGCAGCATCGAGATCGTCAAAGGCAACGCGTCGTCGCTGTACACCAATGCGCCGGGCGGGGTAATCAACTTTATCAGTGATTTAAACTTCGAGAAGTCCTTCGTCACGCAGTTCAATGAGTTTGGCTCGTTTGGATTGAGCAGCAATGGGTTCAAAGTCGCGGCAAAGTCGGGGAATAACCGTTTTCTTGCAACGTACAGTTACCACAGCGCGAAGGGCTATCGCGAGCACAGTCAGGACTACTGGCATATTTTCAATTCAGCCTTCGAAACGAGTTTGTCGGAGCGATCGCGACTGAGCTTGTTGGGCTACTTCGTTTCC
>JANNUB010000048.1:0-4154 GCA_031394795.1 Ignavibacteriota bacterium
GGGACTTGTGAAGTACATCGGCGAGTACATCGTTATTTGCCCCGACGCCCATAACGGCTGGTACACAAACTCCGTTGACGGAAAACGGAAGTACGAGGATTACATTCTCAACGAACTGATTCCCTATGTCGAGAGAAAATACCGGACGCTCGGTACGCGTCACGGCAGAATCATCGCTGGACTTTCGATGGGCGGGTACGGCGCGCTGAAGTTCGCGCTGAAACGTCCGGAGAAATTTATTTTCGCCGCATCGTTCAGCGGCGCGTTGTATGTGCCCGCGGGTTCGCGCCCGGATTACAAGGACCTCTCTTCGAGCCTGGAGGCCGCATTCGGTAAAGAAAAATCCGAACAGTGGAGTCAGAACGATCCGTTTACTCTTCTCGACAGCGTGAAAACCGTGAGCGCTCTTCCCTATCTGTACATCTCAACTGGAAAAGATGATGCGCTCGCACGCATTGTGGAGAACAACCGCAAGCTTGTTGAGAAGCTCCAGCAGCGCGGCGTGCTCTATGAGTACCACGAAACTCCCGGCGGGCACACGTGGGCGTACTGGGATAAAGAGCTGAGAAACTTCTTGGCGCGATTATCAAAGTTCGATCCGCTGAATCCATGATGCGTCATTTGCCGGTCGAGCTCGAGAATTTGTTCCAGACCCATCGCACGAAAAAGGTGAACGCCACCAACCAAAGAATCGGCTTTGCATAGACATACAGCATAGCCGAAATGCTAACGATCATCGCCGCCCACGTCAGGTAGCCGGCAAATGCATACAGTGTCAGCCTCGACGCGGAATCAGACTTCTTGGGATCAAGAGGAAGGATTTCCTTTCCATACACGCGACTGAGAATAAACTGGAGCGTGCCCTTGTCTTTCCAGTACGCAACATGAGCAATACCAGGGATCTTGAACCAACCTATGTGGAAATTCACCGGACCGTCGGTGCCGCACATAAGCGGGCTGGACAACGCGCCGGAAACCGGATCGAGAACGTGATAGAAATTGATCCACCACTCCCGGCGTTTGGCGCCTGTCGCGACGGGAACATCCTCGCCCCCTTCAAGCAACTCGCTGCGACCGGCAGGCATCGGGCGAAGAACTTGCTTCCCCCATAAGAATGAAAACTTGTCCAACGGGCTGCCCAGGGTTATGAAGCGCCGGAGCGACGTGCGAAATCGAGCAACATTACGCTTCTGCTCTTCGTCGCCGTCGCGCTGAAGATCTGCGGCATGGTGAAACAGATCGGAGAGCACGTTGTAGCTGATAACGCTGCCGAGACTATGCGCAATCCAAATCACGCGCTCGAACTCAATCGGCTGTCCGTTGCGTTTGATTTTCTCCGACCGCGGTAATTCCCTGAAGTCCCAATCAATGCCAAGAAGGCGAAGGAATTGTGCGCCGACTCTCCGGTCAATGCGCTGCACAATTGCCCGCTCGATGATGCCGCGAGGGAATGTGTAGAGACGCACGTCGCCAAGAACTCGCGCAAGGATTTTTGGTTTGTAGAGGTACACAAGCGAGAGTGAAAAAAGCGAGACAATCTGCAGCGGCATATAGAGCAGCCATGCCAACACGCCGCTCTCGGTGATAGTGCGAAACGCGAGCAGGCGAAACTGCTGCCCGATAAACCAAAGATACGCTCGCATGCCGGAGATGGAGCGTTGCGTCCACAGCGCGGAAAAAAACTTGAGCTTGGTCCCGTCCAACACCTTGGCGTCTTCCGGAAAGGTTTCCGGGAGATCGTCGTAGTTCGCCCAGTAACCTTCGGCGATGAAAGGAGCCGGAGTTTCTTCCGCTTGCGCAACAACGTGATGCTGTTGCTTCTCACTTTCTTCGTGAATCTTTTCGAGAGCATCTTCAAAGCCGGATCGGAGGTGAGCGGCGGTCTCCGCCCAATCTTGTTCGCCCATGCCGTGAACGACGAATATCGCTCCAAACCGTGCGGGGTTTTGCAGCGTGTTGCCCTCCAACGTGATGGTCTTCGGCACTCTCCCTAAGTGCCAATCATAGATTTTGTCATCGTAAGCGGTGGGACGTTTGTACCGTTCGGAGAGTGGCATGTTCCAAGTCCTCTTGTTGATGAAGATTAGCGTGAGAGTGAGAGAAGATAAATCATTTCGGTGTGAGACTCAAAAATCATAAGCGTAGCCATGATGTTGCACGCAAGCGTGTCACGCGAGCGTGTTGCCGTGTTGAGTCAATTGTCGTATATTTTGATACGAGTTTCAGCTATCTCTCCTTATTATGAAAACCCTCAACGAAACCTATCGCCACAATGATGTCGAGCCTCTTGCAACACTCGCCGACGTGCTCAACAATTCTTTAGCGAAGTACTCTACCCATCTCGCGTTGCAAGACTTGAATCCGACGCCGATTTCTCGCGTCACGTATCGTGAGTTGTACGACCACATCCTCGCGTTCGGCACTGCGCTGAAGAAATTGGGTTTGAAAGAACGCGACCACATCGCGTTCATCGCGGAGAATCGCGTGCAATGGGCGATCACTCATCTCGCCTGCGTAACGCAGAACTTCGTCGCGGTGCCGATCGACAAAAACCTGAAGGCGAACGACATCGTCAACATTCTTCACGTCTCCGATTCCAAAGCTGCTGTCTTTTCCGAATCGTTCCGTGAAATGTTTCTCGAATTCAAACATCACGTCAAGACGCTGCACCATCTCGTGGACATGGATTTGCCGAAGAAAACAAACGGCGTTCATTCGATGACGGAGCTGTTGGAGCGTGCAAAGCATGATGCGAAGAAATCTCGCTTCGCAAAAACCAATCCCGATGATGTTGCCGTCATCGTCTTCACCTCCGGTTCGATGGGTCGGGCAAAGGGGGTGATGATGTCGCAGAAGAATCTTTGCACGAATTTGATGGACATGCGCAAGATGGTGAACCTGACGCACGAAGACCGCTTCCTCTCCGTCCTGCCGATGCATCACACGTACGAAGGGACGTGCGGATTTCTTTGTGCGCTGTACGCCGGAGCTTCCGTGTACTATTCGCGCAGCCTGAAAACAATCGTTGACGACATGCAGCGCGCTCACCCGACGATCTTTCTCGGCGTGCCGCTGATGTTCGACAAGATGTACCGGCGGATCACATCTGCAATCAACGAAAAAGGCTTGACGAAGCGGCTCGTTCCTCCGATGCAGACACTCGCGGCTTGGCTCGAAGCATTCGGCGCCGAAGGCGTGCGCAGGATGCTCTTCTCGAAAATTCATGAGACGTTCGGCGGCTCGATGCGATTGTTCATCGCCGGCGGCGCAACGCCCGATCCGCAAGTCTCGAAAGGGATGCGCTCGTTCGGTTTCAAAATTCTGCAGGGCTACGGACTCACGGAAACATCGCCGATTCTCACTGTGAATCGCGAGCGGAATTTCAAAGATGAAGCCGCGGGACTGCCCATGCCGAGCGTGCAAATCAAGATAGCGAATCCCGACGCTCATGGAGTCGGTGAAATTATCGCGAAGGGTCCTTCCATCATGCTCGGCTACTACAAGAACGAAGCGGCAACGAACGAAGTGATGCGCGACGGCTGGTTCTACACGGGCGACATCGGTTTCCTCGACCGCGACGGATTTCTCCACATCAACGGGAGGAAGAAGAATGTCATTGTTGCGCGCAACGGTGAAAATGTTTTTCCCGAAGAGCTTGAAAACAAAGTGAGTAAAATTCCGTTCGTGCTCGAATCGGTAATCTACGGAACGAAAGACGAGAAGAACGACGAAGAGATTCGCGTGATGATCGTTCCGAATGCCGAAACGTTCATTGACTACGCGCAGAAAAACAACGTCGAGGTGACGACGGAGCTGATTGAAAAAGTTTTGAACGAAGAAATTCGCTCTCTCAACAAAGAGCTACTGGGTCACCAACAAATCAAGAAGGTGAGAATCCGCGACAAGGAATTCGAGAAGACGACGACGCAGAAGATCAAACGGTATTTGATTCAGCAGGAGGATTCAACACATTGAAAGAGCGTAGAACGGAGCGCCCCTCCTTCGATCAACGACTCGTCGAGCGGGCAGGCGCTCCGCTCTACATTTTAGATTTGTACACTCTCCCCCATTTATCAATCGCTTCAACAACCACTTCCTTCGCGTTCGACGAAACCTTCGTGTAGTACAAATGGTCGGTCGGCACAGGATCAACC
>JANNUB010000077.1:0-17270 GCA_031394795.1 Ignavibacteriota bacterium
CCTGCCGGTGCGGGTGGAGAAAGGCGTTTCAAATACGGAAGTGTTTTTTGGTTTGCCGAAGCCCGAGTTCATCCGCGCGGGGCAGTTCAAGCTCGATCTCATGCGGATCATGAATATTACCGTTGATGAATTCGACCCGCGTATGCCGATCGTCATGACGAACTACTTGTTCGTCCCGGTGCGGCGACTGCACACGATCTTTTCCGTAAAGCCGAATTTCTTCGCGCTTGCCCAGCTTCTCGCGAACAGAAACCTGATGGGGCTGTGTATCTTCACGACGGAAGCGATTGAGCGTAAGTCGTCTGTCCATTCACGGTTCTTCGCCCCCACGTTTGGCATAAATGAAGATCCTGCGACCGGTTCAGCAAACGGTCCGCTGGGCGTGTACCTGTATGAACAGGGATTGCTTGACGACAAACTCAGCGGCGATTCCATTACGATCATCGGCGAGCAAGGCGATGTGATGGGACGAAAAGGCCGCATCACGATTCAAATGAAGATTAGGAATAAAGCTGTCGTAAGTGTTGCCGTTGGTGGAAGAGCAATCACGACTCTTGACGGTGAAATGATCATACCGTAATCTTCCCGCCTCACGCGCGTTGCTTGGCACGAATGAAAGCCTTATATTGACTCTGTAATTGAACCAGCCGCGCTGATGAATCCGGCCCCGTAGCTCAATTGGATAGAGCAACAGCCTTCTAAGCTGTAGGTTCCGCGTTCGAGTCGCGGCGGGGTCACAAGTAATTTTCAATGGTCAACGACCAATTGTCAATTGTCCGTAGGACTCCTTCGGAGAAAATTGATCGTTGACTATTGACCGTTTGTTCGCCCCCATCGTCTAGAGGCCTAGGACACGAGCTTTTCAAGCTTGTAACACCGGTTCGAATCCGGTTGGGGGCACGAAGCTTCTTCAGCAATCCATTCCGAATTGATCCACGGTAATTCTCCTCGCCCATGGATGACCTATGCGTATCGCTTGCCCCAAATGCGAGTGGGAACCGACGGCAACCGACCGTTGGAGTTGCGCGCCCGGTTGCGGGCATGTGTGGAATACGTTCGACACGATGGGACGCTGCCCGCAATGCGGCAAGGTGTGGAGAGAAACATGCTGCCACCGATGTGAAAAGTGGAGCCTGCATTTCGATTGGTATCATGATTTGCCGGATGTGACAATCGAAGAGGAGACCGGTGAAACTGTCGGAGTGTAACGAGCCTACCACCAGATATTTTTCTTCCAGTACACACCAACACTCCAATTCTCACTCAGCTCGAACGCCGTCCCGAAATCGCGGTTGTCTCCAAGCGCGCGAACACTGCAGAAAACATTCCACTCCACATCTTCCCATTCGAGCATCGCTCCGGCGCGCGCCACGAGTTTTCCGTCGCCGCCAAAGTAGCCCTTGAAGCCTCCGACTTCTCCAAAGACTTTTGCATGTGTGCTGAGCGGAAGAATGCCTGCGGCACTGAGGATGAAGATGTCGTTCTGTATGCCTGCTGCGGTCGGTGTGCCGATAATCCCGAATCCGAGATTGACTCGCGTTTCGATATTTCCGATCAAGCCCGAGAGTAGCACGTAAACGAAGAAGTCGGTCTGGTCACTGCCAAGCCGGTAGGGAAGATAGGAAGTGTTCGGCAGCTTCACCGCGGTGCGGAGGCCGACGCTCGGGAATTTATCACCCTGGTTGATGACATTGATTTTCGTTGTGACAGTCAGGTCCCCCCAGTCGTATCCCCTCCCGCCGCCGGGATACGTGGCCATCAAGCTTCCACGCCATTCGAGGGTGAAGTCCACATTGTCCGATACACCAAAGAGCATACCTGCCATGAAAGAGCGCAGTTCTGTTTGAGGAAAATCCCGCCCCGGCGCCTGATGTTTTTCGAGATACTCGATGCCGAGGCCTGTCTGAAGCAGCTGTGGTCCAATGGTTCGGGCGCTTTCGGTGAGAAACACAGGACGCTGCGCGTACGCGATGCAGGAGGAAAACAAAATCAAAATGCAAAAACCGTAACGTTGCTTCATACTCGCTCACTTCAAATTGTTGATCTCAAGCAGGGCTGCCCGCTTCGGATTGAAATGTATGAACTTTCATGCAATAAAAAAGGCGGCTTGTCACATCACCGCCCGGCGTGATTGTTCCTGCGCATTATTGCAGTTTCAGCTTCTTGAGCTTGGGTTTGATCACGAACTGGCAATAGGGCTGGGATGAATTGTTGTTGTAATAATTGTGATGATAATCCTCCGCCTCGTAGAATTTCTTTAGCGGTTGGATTTCTGTCACGATCGGATTCTCAAATTCCGGTTGCGCATCCTTCTTCGATTGTTCTGCAACCTGCTTCTGTTTGTCGTCGTGGAGAAAGATCACAGATCGGTATTGTGTTCCCACATCGGCGCCCTGGCGGTTCAGCGTGGTCGGGTCGTGGGCGTTCCAGAATACGTCGAGCAGCTTTTGGTAGCTGACTTTTGACGGATCGAAAGTGATCTGGGCAACTTCCGCATGCCCGGTTGTTCCGGCGCAGATCTCTTTGTATGACGGGTTTTCTCTTGCTCCGCCGGAATATCCGGGCACAACCGACTTCACGCCGTCAATTCGCTGGAACACCGCTTCAACGCACCAAAAACATCCCGCGCCGAAGGTTGCCTTCTCCCATTGAGTGTTCATGGAATTTCATTGCCCACTGAGTAGCGCCACCAGTACGAATGTGAACGTTTGCATTACTTCCTCTTTTTGACAATCAATCTGTGGAGACGCGCAGGGATTGCTTCAGCGCACTCTTCCGACAAACACATCCGGTTCACGACGCCCGGCGGCAAATACCTTCACCAAAATCAAACCGGCAATGAAACCTCCGATGTGCGCCGCGTAGGCAACGCCGCCACCCTGGCTGCCGATGGAGCCGAACCCGCCGATCAATTGAAAGACAAACCACAATCCAATCGCGACAATTGCCGGAACCTCCTGCAAAAAATTGAACATGAGAACGCGGACGCGTTTCTGAGGAAAGAGTAACAAGTAACCACCCAACACTCCCGCAATCGCGCCCGATGCGCCGAGGCTCGGGATCAGCGGATTGCCGTTCAGCGCGTACGTCGAAAATACGTGCGCAAGTGACGCAAGCAGTCCGGAGAGCAAGTAGAAGAGGAGGTATTTTCCATGTCCCATTCTGTCTTCAAGGTTGTCGCCGAAGATCCACAAGTACAACATGTTGCCTGCAATGTGCGCGAACCCGCCGTGCATGAATATGGAAGTAAGCAGCGTGAGGTACACGGAAAAGGGGGTTGGCTGCAGACCGGTCAGGTCAACTGTTTGCCCGGTGTTCGGATCTTGCGCAACCTGATCTTCGCTCACGATGTCTTGTCCGCTGGAAATCTCTGCCGGCACGGCTGACCATGCCATCGTGAATTTCTCGTTCGAGCCAAGTCCCTGAAACAGGACGAAGACAAGAATGTTCAGCGCGATGAGAACATAGTTGACGAAAGGCGTAATTGTGCGATCAGTATTGTCGTCGCCGAGTGGCATTACCATGGCGGCACCTCGTTATATTGTGGTTGAGTGGTGAAGGGTCTGTGGAGAAAATTACTTATCGGAGGACTGACAAGCAAGGAGAGACTCCGATTTGGGAAAGCCAAGTCGCAAAAAGATTGTTATAGGGATGACAGGTTTCAGCACCAGTTTCGTTGCGGGATGTGTATGGAAAGCGTGATAGATTCCTGTTCGCTCATCGTCGTTGTGAACAACGACAAGCACTTTGAACGAGATGTATTTTCCCTTCGCACTTGTGTGCGAAAGCGCGACCGTGTGTCTCTTGTTCGCGACAACGTGCTCAATGGCAGATCGAAGCTCTACTTCGCTCGCGCCGATGAGCACGTACACCCATTCGCATGGATAGGTGAGCTTCGGTTGTGATCGTTGAGTTTGCATCAGTCCATTCTCTCATAGTTATCGGCTGCGCCGTAGAGACTATTGAGGGGAACAATCTTGATGTTTCGGCGATTTTTTGGGTTCAGAACGTACCGCGACAGAATTTTGTACGCATCGTAATCGAAGCGGTGCAGGGCTTTGAAGAGTTCCGTTTGTCCGACCTCCGTAAATTTGTAGCACGCAAGCAGGCACCAGTTCTCGATAAGGAATGCTTCGCCTTCGTTTGTTGCCGGGTTGCGTTCTTCGATCACCACACCGCCGCTGAACGGCCACGCCTTGATGCGCCGTTCCGCGAATGCCTCCTCGACACGGGCGTTGTATTGCTCCGGCGGCTCTTCTCCGGTGCAGGCGCCCTTGCACTGATGCAGATGATATGCAAAGCAGTAGGAATTCGTTTGCTGCAAGCCGAGCAGCTTCTGGCAAAGCTGAAATTCGCGGGTGCTCTTTGCGAAATATTCCTTTGCCTGCTTGATGTTTTTGAAAATTCCCATGATCGGCGCATCGAGGTCTATCTCGATCTCGTGCGTTTTTTCCAGCGCAATGGCGGCATAGCCCTCTTTCGTCGTCACACGGCGCGCAAGAACGAGGTCGCGATGTGCGCGCGATGCAACGTTATACATCGGGCGAAGCTCTTTGATGAGCTGCGATTCGAGCAGGAGAGCGCCAAGCTCGCCAGCGGTGGTGCGCGTTTCCATGCGATGCACTTGTTGTGCGATTTCCATGTCGCGGCTCGTGCGGTTATCGCCGCTGAAGTGCGATAGCACGCGGTCGCGAATGCAGATGCTTTTCCCGACATAGAGCAGCTCGTTTTCTTTTCCGTAGAACAAATAGACGCCAGGGGTTTCCGGCAGCCCATCCATCGTTTCCTTGTCGAGATGCGAAGGGATACTGCTCGTCTTCAGAATTGCGCGAACGGCTTTCTCGAGCGAAGCGCCCGTTACTTCCGCTTCCACCATTTCCAGGAACTCGACCACTGCCCGGGCGTCGCCCATTGCACGATGGCGCTCGCTGCAGACGATCCCGTGGCGCATGAGCACAGAGTTCAGGTCGTGATTACGGTGTTCGGGAAAAAGTTTCCGCGAAAGCTTGACCGTACACAAGCATTTTGCGCTGAACTCCCGCCCGAGCCTTCTGAATTCGTTTTTGACAAAGCCATAATCGAAACGCGCGTTATGCGCGATAAAAATCGCTTCGTCAAGCAGAGTGAACACCTCGCGCGCAATGCGTGAGAAGCGCGGTGAGTGTCCAATGTCCTCGTTCGTAATTCGGGTGAGTTGTTCGATCGATTGTGGAATGTAGCATTCAGGGTTGACGAGCGATTGGAAAGGGCGCCCGGACCCGTTCGGCTCGATGCGAATGATGGCGATTTCTATGATGCGTCCGTAGAGCGCGTTGCCGCCCGTGGTCTCGATGTCCACGATGGCGAGCGGCTTGTCCACGATCGCGAGGAGCTTGGAGAGCGTATGCGGAATGCGCGTTTCAGTCATGGTGTTTCAGGAAACGAAATCCACCAATACTTCGCGGAACCCAGACACTTTGAATCGCGTCAAAGTATTTCCGCGGCTTTCTGTTCCATCCATCCGACCTTGCCATCAGCGAGACGGATCTTCAGCCACGCATTCACCTTGTCTGTTATGAACACCTTCACGCCGCTGTGAAGAACGAAAGCATCTGTGCTCTTCGCGTCGGGAGAGTTCTTGATCGTGGTGATATTTGCGGTGACAATTGCCGTGTTACCGTCGTGAAGTGCGTTGAGCTTCGCGAAAAAAATCATCAGGCTCAGACACAAAAGTGCGCCGCTGACAATAGTTCCAACAAAGCCCCCCCTGCGTATCGCATAGGAGCGGGCAAGCAGCATTGTGCCGGCAGAAAGAATCACAAGCACAAAGAAAGAGTAGGAAAGCCACGTGATGTTGTTCAACGAAAACACCGATGTGATGGATTCCCACCAATCCCAAAAAAACAAACGCGGCGTCGGTTCGATCTTATCGGTAATGTTGAGATTTGCAAGCTGCAAGTTATGGTGCAAGTCGTCGTCGTTCGGGACGAGTCTGAGCGCCCGCTCGTAGTTCAGGATTGCGCGGGCGATATTGCCTTTCTTGTAATAGGCGTTTCCGAGATTGTAATACAATTCAGCGCTGATCGCTCCGGTGTGGAGGATCGCCTCGTACTTTTGGATCGCATCCGCGAATCTTCCCGCCTGATATGCCTGATTCCCCCGGTCGAAAAACTGCTCGGGCGTCTCAGCACGCGCGGACGAAGAGACAAGAACTATGAAAGCCAGGAGCAACCGTTGTGTCATGCTTTCAGCGTCCGTTCGATTTCGACGATGATCGTGCTCGCATCGTCGTATGTTTGCTTCATCGTTTCCGAAGAGAGGCTGGTTGGTGCAAAGCGCGCCATTTCACACGATTCAAGCATCGTCCTGAGCGCGGTAGAAGTCTCCGCGTTGATTGAGAGTCGCGTCAACTCGTTCACTATCCCATCGATGGAAATATCTGCCTGCTGAATATTCAGCTTGTCGCCCAAATACTTCCACATGCATTTCGCAACTTCAGAATAGAACGGGACTTTACCGTCGGGCGAACCGTGCGCTTTGTTCAGCAGAACTTCGGCATTCCTAAGCCCCTTTTTCGCGACTTTGAGCGCCTGGCGATTGCGGTAACCCACAGCGTCGCTCATGATTGCTTGGTGCTGGCGAGAATAGAAAAAGGCGCCGGCAAGCCCCGCGAGAGGAAGGAGCAACGCTACAATGAATGCTCCGCTTGTGTGCAGGTGCTCGTCTTGCTTTGCAAATGACGGTCGCGCAACTTTGATGAAACGGATATCTTGACTCAATAGTTGAACATCTTCTCGCGGAGATGAAGAGACGAACGGTGTGGCGCCAGCGCTCCCTTGCTCCACGTTCAATTCGGTTTCCTGTGAGTGGAGCGTCACGTAGTCGCGCTTCGCCAAATCGAAATAGGTGAACTCGACGGGCTTGATGGTTTTCTTTCCCGGGTAGCGCGGTATCAAAACGTACTCGAATGTCTTCGTGCCGGAGATCTTCGCGTCGCGGCGATTGATGTTGTCGGACACTTTCGGCGTGTACTGCTCGAAGTCCGCCGGCACTTCGATGGTTGGCGACTCGAGCACTTTGATGTTGCCTGTTCCCGCAATCGTCACTTTGTAACTCAGCGGCTCGTTCGTTTTTGTATTTTGCTTATCGACTTTTGAGTTGATCGTGAACCTGCCGACCGCGCCTTTGAATGTTGCGGGCGCGCCGGGCGGCAGCGGCTCGACTTTGATGCGCACAGGCTCGCTTTTCACCGTGTGCTCGATCTGTCGCCCGAACGGATCGCTGAAGAATGCGTCGAACGGATCGAACGAGCGGGAGCGAACGGTGACCAGCGTTTGAATTTCCATTGGACCGATCTCGAGCGTTCCGCTTTGCGTGGGGAATAACGCCGTACGTTTGATGACGCCGACTTGAAATTGTTTGCCGTTCACCATCTCGTTCGTCAACTGAACCTGCTTCGCGATGTCCGCGTCTTCGCTCCAGAAGCCGGTCATCGTCGGCGCTTTGGTGAGATTGTAATTTTGCACCGGCACGCGAGTATAGATTCTATACACGAGGTTGACCTGTTCACCCTGCGTCACGCGGGATTTGTCAATCGAAGCGCGGAGAAAAACGTTATCCGAAAGCTGCTGGCTCACGTCCGCGGGAATGCCCGGCTGTGCGCCTCCGGCGGATTGTTTCTGTGACCCTTTCACTACTTCGATCGTGAAGGCATTCGATGTGAGAGTCTTTTCGCCGGCGTCAATACTCGCCGCGCCGATCGTAAACTTCCCGGCTCCCTTCGCTTGCAGCACATAGCTGTATGTTATCGAGGAGGAACGCTGCCCGTTGATCCATTGCATGTTCTGCGACGTGCTCGGTCCCATCAGGATGCGGAAGCGTTCGAGATTCGGGAGCTTCAGATTTTTTCCTCCGCTCATGCCGGCGTTCTTCAACTCGAAGCTGAGAGTGAACTGATCGTCAACGGCAACGGGATTCTTGTCAACGCTTGCTTCGAATGTCGCGTCCTGCGCGAATGATTTCAATGCAACGCAGACAAGAAGTAAAAGTGCGCGAAACACCACCATGCTGATCAAAGCGAAGCGTCCTCTAAGACTCATACGTAGATGATTCTTCTCTACGAGACCGTAGGTCGGTCGCTGCGCTCCCTCAGAATGACAAGGCTTACCAGTCCTTTTCACCCTTTGGCCTCCCTGCGACGCGCTGGCGAAGTTTTTTCTGAACGCTCTTTTCATTGTTCTTCAAGACATCGAGAATTCGTTCGGCGTCCGCTTTGCTCATCTGCTTTTGCTGTTGGGCTTGCTGCTGTTGTTGCTGATTCTGTTGCTGATCTTGCTTCTTTTGATCTTGCTGTTCTTGATTCTGTTTGTCTTGATTCTGCTTGTCCTGATTCTGCTTGTCTTGCTCTTGCTTTTTCTGATCCTGCTTTTCCTGGTCCTTTTTGTTCCTGTCGTTCTTTTGGTTCTTCTTCTGCTCCTCCTTCAGCTTCATCAACGCGTAGGACAAATTGTATTTTGCATCATCGTCGTTTGGATCGAGCTTCAGCGACTCCGTGAACGTTTTCACCGCTTCGTCATACTTCTGCGATTTCAAATGCGCGTCGCCGAAATTGAAGTACGCCTGCGCCTTGGCGGATTTGCTTTCTGCTTTCGCGACAGCATCTTGAAACGATTTGATGGACTCGTCAAACTTGTCCTGCCTGTACAACGAGTTGCCGAGATTAAAATGACCCGGAACGGAAGTGATGTCTTTCTCCAACGCCTTCTTGTAATTCACTTCCGCATCGGCAAACTTTTTCCCTTCATACAAATCGTTCCCACTGTTCACAAGCGAGCGCACCGATTGCGCCTGCGCCATGCAAATGACCAATGACCATTGACCAATGACGAACCAAGAGCGCTTCATCATACTTGTATTTCCTTCCTCAACGGATTCCACTTTGCCAACCATCGGATTTTCTTTTCCGAAGTCAATAACTCAAGAAGCAATAAAATAATTCCCACAGCAACGAACGGCTGGAACCGCGATTCGTAATCCGTGAACTGCTTCGTTCCAAACTCCCGCTTTTGCAACGCGTTGATGGCTTTGTAGATTTCGTTCAGCTCGTCCTGGCTGTTCGTGCCGCGATAGTACGCGCCCTTGCCGGTCGAAGCGATCTTCTCAAGGGAAACCTCGTCTAACTTTGTCATCACGATGTTTCCGAGCCGGTCGCGCTTGAAATCGGTTTGTTGACCGTATGAATTGTGCATCGGAATCGGCGCTCCCTCCGGTGAGCCGAGACCGATAGCATAGATGAGAATTCCTTTCTTCGCTGCCTCTTCCGCAGCGGCGAACGCATCGCCTTCAGTGTTCTCACCGTCGGTAATGATGACAAGAACTTTGGTCGTCGGCTCCTTGAAATCGAATGAATCGAGGGCGCGCTGAATCGCATTCCCGATCGCCGTCCCGGGAATCGGAACGGCGTCCACATCCGCAACGTCGAGAAACAGCTTCGCCCCGTTGTAATCGGTCGTGAGCGGAAACTGCGTGTATGCTTCGCCGGCAAACACGACCAAGCCGATGCGGTCGCCCGCGAGGCGATCAATCAAATTGCGAATCTCGAACTTCGCTTTCTCCAGCCTGTTCGGCTTCATGTCCTCCGCTTTCATGCTGAAGGAAACATCGAGCGCGATAAAAATATCAACCCCTTCTTGCTTCACTTCCTGCAGGCGAGTGCCGATTTGTGGATTCGCAAGCCCGACAACGATGAATGCGAATGCGAGCAGGAGCACGATGAATTTGACAAGTCGCTTCGGTCTGCTTGCATGCTCGGCAAGCTTCGTAAGAATATCGAGATTGCCGAATCGCGACAATGCGCTCTTCCGCGCACGCGCAAGAAACCAGTACAGCACGGCAAACACCGGAATCAGCCCGAGCAAATACAAATATTCTTGATGTGCGAAACGAATCATACTATCTTCAAAAAAAAATGTTCCCCACGAATCTTCACGAATTCACACCAATGTCTTAGAAAGCAAATTTGTGTCTATTCGTGTGATTAGTGGGCAATCTTCTTACGGCAACTTTCGTAAATACGTGTTCGACAAAATCATCTCCAGCGCGAGCGCAATCAACGCGACCAAAATCCAATCGTAAAACATTTCCGCGTACGAGCGGTACGCCCGCACTTCCATTTTTGTTTTTTCCAACTCGTCGATCTCTTCGTAGATTTGCTTTAGCGTGCGGTTGTTTGTCGCGCGAAAATACTGTCCACTCGTCATCTCCGCAATCTTCGTCAATGTTTTCTCGTCAACATCCACAGGCATGTTTTGATAGCGGATGCCAAACGGCGTCTGGACGGGAAACGGCGCCTCTCCCTTGGTTGTACCGACGCCGACGGCATAGATGCGGATCCCGAATGTCTGCGCGATTTGCGTTGCAGTGAGCGGGTCTATTTCGCCGCGGTTGTTCACACCGTCCGTCAGCAGAATCATCACTTTGCTCTTTGCTTTGGACTCCTTCAATCGGTTCACCCCCTGCGCTATCGCCATCCCGATTGCCGTACCGTCTTCGATCACACCCTGCTTGACCGTGCGCAGTTGATTCTTCAGCACGCGGTAGTCGAGCGTCATGGGGCACTGCGTGAAACTCTCGCCGGAGAAGATCACGAGACCGATGCGATCGTTCGTTCTTCCTTCGACGAAATCCATCAGCACTCTGCGGGCGGCTTCGATACGGTTCGGCGTCAAATCTTCCGCAAGCATACTTCCGGAAATGTCGAACAGCAGCGCGATGTCAATACCTTCGGTGTACACATTCTCGCCCCGTGATGTGGTACGCGGTCGCGCAAAACCGACGATCAACAACCCAAGAGCGAGCAGTCTGAGAATGAACGGCACATGCCGCAGGCGTTCCTTCATCGTCGGTTTCAACGTTGCGAACGGCAGCAGCGTCGAATAGCGGACGTCGCTCGTGTTCTTCCGATGCTTGAAGTAATACCACACAGCGAGCAACGGCAGCGCGCCGAGCAAGTAGAGATATTCAGGATTTGCAAATGTTGTGTTCATTTTCTCAATTCTGAGTCCCTCAAAGCGGGACGAAGAATCTATTCCGTTTGAATTTACGTTGCGCCAACCTCTTGAACAGGCGCCGTCTCAACGACTTTCGTTTTGTCAACGATCTCAAACGCTGTCGTCATCATTTCTTCATGCTCCGGAATGCTCGCCTGATGTTTCGCGAACTTCACCAGGTCCGCGCGGCGAAGAATTCTGTCCGTCTGCTCAAGCACCGGATGCGCGTTCGAGAAGCGACGCAGGTCGTCCATGGTTTCATCTGTCGTCTTCTCCAATGCCATGAATCCGTAACGATGCTCAAAATAACGGCGAACGATTTCTGTCGCTTCGCTATAATATGGTTTGACGAGTCCTTGTTGCCAGAGACGTTTTTCTTTCAACAGCGCAAGCTCTTCGAGGGCGAGAATGTGCGCGGCTTTCGGCGGCGGTACGTATTTCTCTTCCGACTTCTCGGCTCGCTTTCGCTTTCTGTATTGAATGATAGAGTACACGAGCAACGCCGCGCCGACAATCGCTCCGAAAATCAGCGACCACTCCGCGACAGTCAGCGGAATGGAAAGCACCGGCTTGATGTCTTTGATTGCCTCCGATGTGTCAACTTCAACCAGACGAATGGAAAAAATCAGAGGATTCGTTGCGATCGTTTTCGGCGTTGATTCGTTCGGAACGAAGTAGGCGAATTGCAATGGCGGAAGAATCGCCGTGCCCGAATCATACGCGGCTACCGTGAGGCTCGTTGCTGAAGATGTCGCAGAGGTTTCGTCGAACGGGCTTCTTGCGAGAATAGAAAACGCGCCGAGCGTGTCACCAGCAAGCATAGAAAGGTTCGCTTTTTCCGGATGTTGAAGTTCGACGTGCACCGTAATCGCGTCACCGATGACAAACGATGTCGAGTCCGCCCACGCCTTTGCCGTAGCGCCCTGCGCGAATGCAAAATGCGTCATCAACAAAATAGCAGCGAGCAAAAACATCGTTGTCGGGAAAAGCTTTCCGTTTCTCAACCTAAACAAACTTTGCGTCTTGGCGCCTTTGCGTGAGACTACTTTTGGAGAACTTCCATTCATCACAAACGCGCTTCTCTCAGCTTGAAGAAATCAACAATCGGTTTGATGTACGGACGGTCAATGCGAATCGGAATCGCGTCAACCCGGCTCCGCATGAACATCTGCTTCCGTTCGGCTTTGCGTTTCGCCCAGTATTCTTCGAATGTTCTTCGCAGTCGCGCATCGCTCGTGTCGATCCAACGTTCTTTGTTCGTTTCCGCGTCGCGCATCTTTATCATGCCGATGCTCGGCAGTTGTTCCTCGCGCGGGTCGCTTAACTCAATCGCAATCACATCGTGTTTCTTACTGACGATGCGGAGAATCGAATCGTAGCCTTCGTCAATGAAATCGGAAATCAAGAAACAAATCGTCCGCTTCTTGTTCACGTGATTGAGATACTCGAGCGCTTGCTTGATGCTCGTTCCCGTTCCCTTCGGCTCGAACGAAATCAACTCACGAATGATGCGAAGAATATGCGCTCGCCCCTTTTTCGGCGGGACGAATTTTTCAATCTTGTCGGTAAACAAAACCAATCCGACTTTATCGTTGTTCTTGATTGCCGAGAACGACAGCACCGCGCAAATCTCCGCCGCAATCTCATTTTTCAGCTGCGCGCCGGAGCCAAAACTTCCTGAGCGACTGAAATCCACGAGCAACATTACCGTCAACTCGCGTTCTTCCTCAAAGATTTTCACGAACGGGTGATTGAACCGCGCCGAGACATTCCAGTCAATCGAGCGGATGTCATCGCCATACTGGTACTCGCGCACCTCGCTGAACTCCATGCCTCGCCCCTTGAACACGCTATGGTATTCGCCGGAGAAGACTTGGTTCACCAAGCCGCGGGTTTTGATTTCAATCTGTCGAACTTTTTTGAGAAGGTCGCGGGTGTCCATAAAGAAAAATGTCTCACGCAAAGGCGCAAAGCCGCGAAGTTTCTTTTGAAAGAACTATCCGTCTTCGCGTCTTTGCATGAGGATTTCTATTCCTCCAATCCGTTCACAATTCGGGTGATTCCATTCTTAATCAGCGGCGCACCGAAGTTGATGAGCAAACCCAATCGCTTGCCAGCCAAACGAATGTATGTCAACAACTGCTTCTTGTGAACTCGCTCAATTGACTCCACCGACTTGAGTTCGATGATTACTTTTTCTTCGACAACCACGTCCGCACGAAAACCCTCATCGAATTTTTCTGTTTCATAGACAATCGGAATCGGTTTCTGGCGAACGTGATTCATGCCTCGCTTTGTCAACTCGTACGAAAGAACTTGCTCGTAAACTGATTCGAGCAAGCCGGGTCCAAGTGTTGTGTGAATCTTGTATGCCGCGTCGACAACTTCGCGAGCGATCTGATTCTCCGACATGACAGCCTCCTAAAAGTTTGGATTATTGGTTTTGCAGCGGTTAGTTTTTGTTCCCCAAAAATCAAACTTTGCGGCTTAGCGTCTTTGCGTGAGACCCTTACGGCACTTCAATCTTATTCAACACTTCCTGCACGATTTGCTCCGAGCTGACTTCCTCCGCTTCCGCTTCGTACGTCACCGCGACGCGATGGCGCAGCACATCCATTGAAATAGCGCGAACGTCTTCAGGAATCACGTACCCGCGCCGCTTGATGAACGCGTACGCCTTCGCGCCAAGCGCGAGATTGATGGTCGCACGCGGCGACGCGCCGTAACTGATGAGCGCGCTCAACTTGTCGAGTTTGTACTCTTTCGGCGAGCGGGTCGCGAACACGATGTCGAGAATGTACCGCTCGATTTTTTCGTCCATGTAAATTTCGCTCACAACGCTGCGCGCTTTGGTGATATCCTCCGGCTTAATCACCGTGTTCACGGGCTTCGCCGTTCCATTGACATTCGAGCGCATGATTTGCAGCTCTTCATCCTTCGAAGGGTAACTGATTTTCACTTTCAACATGAAGCGGTCAACTTGTGCTTCGGGCAACGGGTACGTTCCTTCTTGCTCGATTGGGTTTTGCGTCGCGAGCACGAGGAATGGCTCCGGCAATTTGAACGTCTGCTCGCCAATCGTCACCTGCCGCTCCTGCATCGCTTCGAGCAGCGCGCTTTGTACTTTTGCGGGCGAGCGGTTGATTTCGTCCGCCAAAATAAAATTCGCGAACACCGGACCCTTCTTCACTTGAAACGTTGATTCCTTCTGATTGAATATCATCGTGCCGACCAAGTCGGCGGGGAGGAGGTCGGGAGTGAATTGAATGCGCTGGAACTTCGCGTCCACCGCGCTCGCGAGTGTTTTGATGGAGAGAGTTTTTGCGAGACCCGGCACACCTTCAAGCAGGATGTGTCCGTTCGCGAGCAGCCCGACGAGCAGCCGCTCCACCATCATCTTCTGCCCGATGATGACCTTGCCGATTTCCATCTGCAGAACGTCAATGAAACCGCTCTCGCGCTGAATCTTTTCGTTAATCGCTTTGATGTCGTACGACATTCAACCTCCTGAGTGCATGAATAGCCCGATTTCTTGAGAATAGACGTGAAAGAATATAGAAAAGTTGCGTGGGAGAAAAAAGGAAGGCGCGGTTAACAATTTTTTAGGAGGCGCTGCAAAAGAAAAGCCCGACCTTGCTGGAAGGTCGGGCTTTGATTCGTTTCTGATGTTCTGTACCGCTATTTCACGACCATCAATTTCTTTGAAGCCAAGAAACTTCCAGCGGTGAGTTTGTAAATGTACAAGCCGGAAGACAATTGCGACGCGTCGAACTGTTGGTCATAACTCCCAGCCTCACGCGATTCATCAACCAACGTTGCTACTTCGCGACCGAGCAGGTCATAGACTCTCAGCGTGACGCGTTCGTTCTGTGGAATGGCAAAGCGAATCGTTGTCGTCGGGTTGAAGGGGTTGGGATAGTTTTGATGAAGTTCAAAACTGGTGGGAATTGAACTTCTCACCTCAGCAAGCTTCTCATGCGAGAGTTGCTCTCCATTTGGTTTGCTGATACCGGAAGGTCTCTGCGACTCAATCTCTAACAGCACCCTCCCCATCTCTACAAGCGGGTCGTTTGGATAGCTCGCAACAAATGCGGCGAACGCGGCTTGCGCCCGCGGTAAATCGCGCAAATGTTTTAGCAAGATGATTACTGGCCGAAACAGCGCGTGCTTTACCATTGCTCGGTTGGACGAGAATTCTCTTCTGATCCTATTCAAATTCGCAAGCGCCCTCGCGAACTGCCCATCCGTCACTAACCAGTGGTTCTCAAGCTCAATCGTCCTGCCCATGAGCTCTTCATTTCTCGTCAGCCTCGGACGAATCCTCGCGTCCAGGTACTGCACAAAGTCTCGTCGTCTCGCACCGGCGTAGCATTCATTCATTCGGGCAAGAGCGATTCGTGCTTTTGCAGTTCGTAGTCCGCTTTGCAAAACACTATCATAAATTGCAATCGCGTCATCGTATCTTCGGTCAAGCTGAAATTGCAGCGCTCTGCTCATCTCATCGTCGCCGAGCAGGCTCTGACTTGGCGGGCTGGACTTACCTCCTATCATATTCTGCTGCCCACCGCCGGTCGGATCCCATGACAACGCGTTACCGTAGTCAATTGACCCGCCACTCGTAGCAAGAAACTCGCCATTGTCTGGAGGATACGCGCCCCACCAGTTCGAGCGCGCACTGACAAAAGAATTGTACGCTGCTGTTATTTCATATCCTGTGTTAGCAAAGACGCTATTGTAATAGAGCCAAGCATGCGATTCATAGTCTGCGAGCACACCTTGATTGTTTCCCGTGATTCGATTCCAGCCGGGTCCCGCGCCAAGATATGCCGGGCTGAAAAACCTGCAGACCAGACCTGCGTATTGGTTTCCGGTTACGGTATTATAGGAAAGAACCGGCGCAGAGTACCAATCACAGTAGATGCCGTCATACCCATTGTTGCGGACCGTGTTGCCGTCGAGTTGGGGAGAGGAGTTGTAGAGATATACTCCATAATAGGTATTCGACTCGATCACGTTGCTCGCAATAAGCGGACCGCCGTACTGTTTGCCAAGGTTGTTGACATACAGCCCAATGGAGTTTCCAGCAATAGTGTTATTGTGAATGGACGGAAGCGCACCGTCGCATTGAATGCCGTACTGGGCATTGCTGATATTCGCATAGCCAATCTCACCGTTGCTGCCGCTTTGGAAGACGATGCCGTTCCACGTCGCGCCCGCCTGTGGCGGGTTGCCTTGAAAGACGATGGGCGATTGCGCGGTGCCGATCGCGTGGAATGTGCCTTGGATGCTGATGAGTGCGTTGGTGCCCATCTTCATTTGCGCGCCCGGATGCAGATTGAAATTCGAGCCGGGAGGCAGACTCAATATGACGTTATCACCGACTTCGACGGTGCCGTACACTTCAATTGCGGCGCCGCTGCCCATGATGATGTTGGAGTTTGCGAACCATTTCAAGTAACCGTCTGCGTCGATGATGATCTTCGCGTTAGCTCCAAGCTCAATTGTGCTTGGGGTGAAACTTGCAAGGATGCCACCGCTCGAAACATTCAAGACGGCGTTATCCAAGAGATGTAATCTACCACCACGCATCCCAACACATGAGCCGGCTCCCTGAAATGCAATCCCAGAGGAAGCATCCATCTCTAAGTCGCCAGCCTCCGGAAATATCTCAGATTCAGGCTCAATCACTATCCGAGATCCATTTTGAAGTGTCATGGAGTAGCCGCGTTTATACAACCATGTTTTCTTCTCAATCACTAACGTTGTATTGTTGAGAGTGATGCTTGAAGCAAGTGCTGCGTAGGATTGTGGATAATTATTCTGGCGATCCGCGTTTGTGATGAAACGCCCTGTATTTGTTATTGTACTAATTGCAGACCAGAAAGTTGGAAATGCCGGGTTGCTACTTGCTTGAATCCAAGGCGTTGGTATCGCTTCACGGACTGCCCGATACGCATCAATTCTCCCGTAGCCGAATTGATTGTCTCTCCCGTTTCCTGGGAGTGGGAGATCCACAGGGGTAGTCTGAAGGATTGTACGAATTTGCGCAAAGGGAAGGCCTGGGTTTACGTCAAGCATGAGGGCCACGAGAGCACTGACGTGAGGGGCAGCCATTGAAGTGCCGCTTTCAGTGACATAAGTAGTAGCTCCCACCCCTGTCGTGCGGATGTCTTTACCTGGTGCAGATAGATCGGGCTTCGTACTTTGTTGTGGCGGACCGTAATTGAAACCGGTTGCAAATTG
>JANNUB010000079.1:0-17859 GCA_031394795.1 Ignavibacteriota bacterium
GAATCATCGAGCGCTCGCTTGATCGCTTCGGGTTCAACCAGTCGAAAGCGGCTGGGTTTCTGGGTATGACGGAGCAGACCTTCCGCTACAAACTCAAACGCCTCGGTATTGCAAGCGCACGAGCGAGGCAATAGGAAATACTACACTTCCCAAAAGCCCTCTGCCAAAGCCCTCTGATAGCTCAGAGGGCTTTTTCATTTCTCGAAGCGGCGCTCTTTCCAAACAACATTCCGGTTCATCAAAACGATCGGTGGAAAGATGACGACATAGAGAATGTAGTACAACTCAAAAGGAATGAAGTACAGGAGCAAATGCTGTTTCTTGAATCTCGTGAGGGCGGGGTGGACGAGAACGAGGTCCACGATACACTTGAGGAGAAAGGGAAATACCACCGCGCCGATTCCATGAGTGATGAGGCTGAGCAACAGCAGTGTCTTGAAGATGTACCCGCCTGCAAACAACAGGATGCTCTTGAGGTTCATATCAGCGCCACCGATGAACCACCGCTTCTTTTGACGGAAGAGCTGCTCGACGGACTCACATGGCTCGCTATGGACAAGCGTCGTCGCATCAAGGGGGAATTTCGCAATGTAGGTTTTTGTGGAGGTGATGGCGTTGAAGAGTGAGTAGTCTTCCGTAATACTGAAGGGGATGCTCCTGTACCCGCCCGCCGCGTCGTAGGCTTTCCTTCGCACCGAAAGATTGTTGCCTATCGCCGTCACGGGAAAATGTAATCGGATCGTTGCCGCGGCAATCGAGAAAAGCACAAACCAATCGAGCGCCTGAATGCCCTCGAAGGCATTGCCGTCGCGGAGCGAAGTGAATCCGGCAACGACTCCCACGTTTTCTTCGCTGTAGTACTTCACGGTTTCTTCGACCCATCGTTCGGGCACGGCACAATCCGCATCGGTGAAGAGGAGAATCTCGCCGCGTGAGCCCTCGATGCCTTGCGCGACCGCGTTAGTTTTTCCCTTGAGCGCGCCTGTTGGATCCTCCTTGGCGTTAAGCAGAGTGATGAACGGATGGACTGCAGAGTACTCTTGAATGAGCGATTGCGTCTTGTCCGTCGAGCGATCGTTCACAACGATGACCTCGAGCGCCTCCTTCGGATAGGAGAGACGGGAGATCGAATCAAGACACGAACGCACGTTGTGTTCCTCGTTTCGCGCAGCGATGATGATGGAAACCGTCGGACGGAAAGAAGGGTTGTTTGAATATTGCGCCCGGTGCGAGCCGATGGCAAATACGAGAATCTGGACTGCGTACAGAAATGCAAAAACGAAAAGTAGGCTCAGAAGCATGTTGTCGCTGACAAAAGGAACGTGACTCAACTTACCGAAAAGAGCGTCATGAAGCAATTTTGCTTTTTGCAAAGGTTGGAAGTATATTTTTAATACCATGTCATCGCATCATCTTGTGGTAGGTATCGCCGGGGGAACAAGCTCGGGCAAAACGACCGTCACCCGCGAAATCACCAATGCGCTTGGCGAAGTGAACATCGCTTTGCTCCAGCACGACTCCTATTACAAGGATTTATCACTGTTCGGAGGCAAGCAGCCGAGCGAAATCAACTTCGATCACCCGGACGCGTATGATACGCAGTTGTTGATTCGCCATCTGAAAGAACTCAAAAGTGGGCGCGCGATTTCCCGGCCGGTGTACAGTTACGTCACGTATCGGCGGACACCAGAGGAAAAGGTCGTCGAGCCAAAGCGTATCATCATCATCGAAGGCATCTTGATATTTTTCGAGCCTGAACTCCGCGATCAAATCGACGTGAAAGTTTTCGTGGATACGGACGATGACGAGCGCGTTCTCCGACGCATCCGTCGCGATGTGTTGGAACGAGGACGAACGATCGAGTCGGTGATGGAGCAGTATGTCGCGACGGTGAAGCCGATGCACCTCGAATTTGTCGAGCCGACCAAGCGCTGGGCGGATGTGATCATTCCACGTGGCGGTGAAAACCGCGTTGCAATTGATTTGGTGGTACGCATGCTGAGGACGCTGGATTTGGCGTAGGATCAGAGGTCAGACGTCAGAGGTCGCTGTCATTTGGCAATTGATAATTGATCGTTGACTATTGATCGTTTTTTTGGCTTATCGAATAGTCAATGGTCAACGATCAATGTTCAATGTTCAATTCGGGGGGGTCAGAGGCATTCAGAAACTGTTCAACCCGCAAGAGGTGCATATGAGCTACGTTCGGCTAAACATCACAGACCGCGACCAAACCAACAACGGCGAGGTACACGGGTCTCTTTGCGATGCGGTGGTGGGGGCATTGGCGGCGGAGCCGGAGATGTTTGAGGAGTTCGCGACGGCGTTGGAAAGATTCAGTCCGCCGCAGGGCGACGTGTTGCCGCTTCATCAGTTTACCAAATATGAAAACCTCGAGCCTTACGATGCGGGGATCATTGTCGTTGATTTGGCTGCGCGGGTCGTCGCGGTGGAGTCGAGTTATTCCTCGCCTTCGGCAGAAGGGGGTGTCCGTGTTGAAATCCCGTCTTCGAACGAAGGGTTCTGGGTTCCGTACCGTTTGTCCGAAGATTGGCTTTTCGTTTATTCGATTCCCGAATACGAAGGCGTATGCACGCGAAGACGCGATGAGGCTATCGCGTTGAAGCTGTTTGATGCGCGCGAGGTGTTGTACGGAAAGCCGCTGTTGGAGTTCATCGCTCGAGAATGTTCAGAAGCGCGCGATTCAAGCGACGAGGACTTGTTCACAAGAATCCACGCGAAATGGTTGATGACTGCAAGGGATGACATGCAAAGCAAGACGCCTCGGGAAGTGTTGTTGGGGAAGAAGGACTTTATTGATTTCGATTTGCAATCGAGAGAGCTGCAATGGTCTTTCACAAACAAATGTCCTCCGCCTCTGATGCTCAACTCGAGCGCGTACACGCGCGGAGGGTTCGGCACGCACGAGTTGGTTGTGTACTACGAGCTGGTTCGCTATCTGCTCGGCGAATGTTTCATATCTCTGCAAGTGGCGAAAGGGCTCTCGTTCGACGAAGAGATTGCGCGTTTAGAAAAGGTGCGAGCTGTGTGGTTGGATGCGCCCAACAGAGAGTTTTCCGGGTGGATTCCGTCGCGGCTTATCGAATCGGAACGCAGACGCTTGAACGTCACGCTCTCGGGGAAAGAGTTTCCTGTTGACGACGATTGCCCGACGTGCGCAGCGATGGCGGAACATCTCCACTCGCTCGGATTTTGGCATCTTGACGGCTGCAATATGGACGATGGCTTCGAGTTCTCGTTCCACAAGACTCGTGAGGAGTACGATGCCGAACAACGCCGGTGGAGAGAGTTCAATAAGAAGTTTGAAGAGGACGCGGGAGAATGAATCCCTCGCTTCTCCCCGAAAACCTCGCAATTGCAAAGTTACCACCGGGCGAAAACGTTCCTGCTTGGGCTGTTCAAGCAGACTTCTTCTCAATTCGGCGAACACGCGATGAACTCTCCATCGTTGGTGAGGGAAGAGGCCGAGAGTGTGGCGGGACATCATGTTTTACTTCTTCTCAAAAACAGAAGCAAGTTCAATCTGAAAACCAGAAAGAATTTTTGATGCAACCTTTCCAATCTTCTTCGCTTTCGCCAGCGTGATAAAATTCGCTCCTTCGTTCGCCAGTACTTCTATTGATTTCAACTTCGGGTCAACAATCCAGTATTCTTTAACGCCTGACTCTTCGTATTTGTTCTTCTTTAGCGTGAGGTCGTAGAAGCCTGTGGCAGGCGAGAGCACCTCGACAACCAAGTCAGGCGCGCCTTCGATAAAACGCTCCTTGCATTTCGATTTGTTTTCCGCCGAAACAAATAACACGTCAGGCTGGTATGTGTCGAATTCAGTCAAGTAAACATCTGTGGGGATGTTGAGGACGACACCGAGGCGTCCATGTTTAACAAACGACGAGAGCGCAAACAAAATTCTACCTCTAACAGTCTGATGAAATATGTCGGGTGTCGTCCAGCGAACAATCTCGCCATTGATGAGTTGATACTGCGCGCCCTCTGGAGTTTCGCGGAAGTAGTCAGTGTAGGTTTTTTTTGCCTGAGCGTTCATGGGTTGAGAATCTTGATTCAACCTTACAACATTTGAATCTGAATTGCAATTGATAGTCGTTCACCTTTTGTCTATCTTTTCAGTGAAATCTTAAAAGAAATCGGTTTAGCTGACGGGCGGGAATGAATCCCGCCTTCATTTTATTCTCACGGAAAATTCGGAATGGCGTCATTCAAAAAACGCACGCACACATGCGGCGAGTTGCGCACATCGGATATTGGTAAACCGGTGACGCTCACGGGTTGGGTTGACGTGCGCCGCGATTTGGGCGGCGTTATTTTTATAGACCTGCGAGACCGTTACGGCAAAACTCAGGTCGTATTCAACCCACAAACGCATGCGGGCGTGCATGAATCTGCTGGCTTGTTGCGAAGCGAGTTTGTTATTTCGGTGACTGGAAAAGTTGAGCGACGTCCCGCTGGAACGGACAATCCCGAGTTGGCGACGGGTGAGATTGATGTGATGGCGGATGAACTAACGGTTCTCAATAAAGCTGAGACCCCGCCGTTCCCCATTGACGACAAAGTTGATACGAATGAAGACTTGCGTTTGAAGTATCGCTATCTCGATTTACGGCGACCCGTTTTGCAAAGCAACATCATCTTTCGGCACAAGTTGTATCAAACGATTCATCGTTACTTCGACGAAAATAACTTCATCGAAGTCGAAACGCCTGTGCTGATGAAAAGTACGCCCGAAGGCGCAAGAGATTATCTCGTGCCGAGCCGAGTGAACCGCGGAAAGTTTTACGCGTTGCCGCAGTCGCCGCAGACGTACAAACAGATTTTGATGGTCGCGGGATTCGACCGTTACGTGCAAATCGTCAAATGTTTTCGCGATGAAGATTTGCGAGCTGACCGTCAGCCGGAGTTTACGCAGATTGACGTGGAGATGTCTTTCGTTGATGAAGAAGACGTGCAGCGAATGGGGGAAGGATTGATTGCGAGAATCTTCAAAGAGCTGAAGGGAATTGAACTTTCGCTTCCATTTCCTCGCTTAACGTACAAGCAGGCGATGGAAACGTACGGCATTGACAAGCCCGATACGCGATTCGAGGTGAAGATTACGACGCTGAATTCTTTGGTTCAGGGTTCAGGGTTCAAGGTGTTTGCGGAAAATGTTGCGAAGGGCGGAATTGTCGCGGGCATCGTTGTGCCGGGCGCGGCATCATTCACGCGCAACCAGATGGACAATCTTGTTGATTACACGAAGTCCATTGGCGGAGCGGGACTTGCGTATATCAAATGGACGGAGAACGGACTCGAATCCGCGATTGGAAAATTTCTCGGCGAGGAGTTGATGAAGAAGATTGCCACCGAGATGGGCGCGAAACAGGGCGATTTGATGATGTTCCAATCAGACACGTGGTTGAAAGCATATTCAGTTCTCGGCACACTCCGTCTCGACATGGCGAAGCGATTGAACTTGATTGACGAATCAAAATGGAATTTATTGTGGGTGACGGAATTTCCGATGTTCGAGTTCAGTGAAGAAGAGAAGCGTTACGTCGCGATGCATCACCCGTTCACCTCGCCGATGCTCGACGACGCGCATTTTCTCGACTCGACTCCCGACAAAGCCCGTGCTCGCGCATATGACATGGTGTTGAACGGCAACGAGCTTGGCGGCGGAAGTATTCGTATTCACGACTCGTCGTTGCAGTCGAAAGTGTTCGGCTTATTGGGAATTGGAAAAGAGGAAGCGGAAAAGCGTTTCGGCTTTTTGTTGAATGCCTTCAAGTACGGCGCGCCGCCGCACGGTGGCATCGCGTTCGGCTTGGATAGAATTGCGATGTTGCTAACGGGAAGCAAATCGCTGCGCGACGTGATTGCATTTCCGAAAACCGCGAGTGCCGTTTCGTTGATGGACGAGGCGCCGAGCGACGTTGAGGAGAAGCAACTGAAAGAACTTCATATCAGAGTCGTCTAGTGAAAGACAAAATTAGAATCGCAAGCGGACAAGGCTTCTGGGGCGACTTGCTCACTGCGCCATACGACCAGGTGACGAAAGGTCCCGTTGACTACATGATGATGGATTATCTCGCCGAAGTCACGATGTCCATCATGCAAAAGCAGAAGCGAAAAGACCCGAGCCTCGGTTATGCGAAAGACCTTGTGCCATTGATGGAACGGATTCTTCCCGTCATCACTCAGAAGAATATCAAAGTCGTTACCAACGGCGGCGGTGTAAATCCGACTGCGTGCCGCGATGCGATTTTTGCTGTTGCGAAAAAGCTTGGCATCAAAGGATTGAAAATTGGCGTTGTGCTCGGCGATGATATTCTTGACCAGCTTGACGAGTTGAAAGAGAGACGCGTTCTGCTCAACAACATGGAATCGGGCGAGAGTCTCGATTTCGTTCGCGACAAAGTGATGAGCGCAAATGTGTATTTTGGCGCGTGGCCCATCGTCGAGGCGTTGCGACAAGGCGCGCAAATCATCATTACGGGACGAACGACGGACACGGGCTTGACACTTGCGCCGATGATTTACGAGTTTGGTTGGAAGGAAGATGATTGGGACAGAATCGCGGCAGGAACAGTTGCGGGACACATTCTCGAATGCGGCGGACAAGCGAGCGGCGGGAATTTTTCTGCCGATTGGAAAAAAGTTCCGGACCTCGCGCACATCGGCTTCCCGATTGCCGAAGCGTATCCGAATGGCGAAGTTGTTATTACGAAACATGAAGGTACTGGAGGATTAGTCTCTCGCCAAACAGTAACCGAGCAGTTGATGTATGAAATCGGAAATCCGAAAAACTATATTACACCCGATTGCATTGCGGACTTCACGACGATTCATCTCAAAGAAGAAAAAAAGAATCGCGTGCGCATGTTCGGTGTGAAGGGAAAGCCCGCAACGGATTCGTACAAAGTTTCGATGTCGTATCTTGACGGCTACACTGCGATTGGTACGTTGACGTACGCGTGGCCCGAAGCATTGGAGAAGGCAAAAGCCGCCGACAAGATTCTTCGCACGCGTCTTGCGGATTTAGGTTTAACGTTCGATGAGATTCGTTCGGAGTTTATGGGATACAACTCGTGTCACGGTCCGCTTTCGGTAATGCCGAATGAAATGAACGAGGTTGTTTTGAGGTTTGGCGTTCGCGGTTCGGAGTACAAAGCTGTCGAACGATTTGGTATGGAACTTGCGCCGTTGATTCTCACGGGACCGCCAGGCGTAACAGGTTTTGCAGGCGGACGACCGAAGCCGAGCGAAGTGATTGCCTATTGGCCTGCGTTGATGCCGAAGACGGCGGTGACGCCGAGGGTGGAAGTTGCGGAAGTATAGAGTCTGAATTGGAAATTACAATTAAGGGAAACAGCGGTGAGAGAATTAATTTAGATTTCTCAGAGATCTCTTCGCCATCTGGCCCAGTGCTGTCCATATCGGTGAAATGCTTGGGCTATGCAGGTATTTGTGATTCTGACTTCTCCATTGGCGAATGGGAAGGATTCGTGACTTCATTCGAAAGGCTTGTTTCCAACCGCAAAGGCAATTCTGAACTTCACGGATTTCGCGGCGGTGGGAATTTCTTGCTGACTTTTTCCTCCAGTGGCAGTTCAGGCCACATAATTGTGAAGGGGCAAATGCAGAGCGTAACGGAAAGTCTAGAGTTTGCCTTCGAACTCAATAACGAATTTTTGCAGAAGGTTGTTGAAGATTTTAGATCCATGTTGCGTAATCTTCAAAACTGATTTCTGTATAACAACTTGAGGAATCATCCATAAGGGTAAGGTCGAGCGGTTTGAGCCTATCAAAGTGTTGCCGAAGGAACATAGGACGACGATGATAACGAAAAAACCCTCTGTAAAACATTTTGCGATTTGCATTGACAACTCGGAATACCCCGCTTCGCTGGAGAAGCACAAGGTATATCGGATTGTACCCGACAAAGCAGGTGAACGCGACGGCGACTTGCGGGTGATTGATGAGAGTGGGGAAGACTATATTTTTCCCGCGAACTACTTTTTAATTGTTGAGTTTCTAGTTGAGAAAGTTCGCGCTCTCAAGAAATCGTATGTCACAGCGTGAGAATAGCCATGATTGATGACCCGATTGTAAATGAAGTTCGAAGAATAAGAGAGGAAATCCTCGCGAGCTATAACTATGATTTGAAGGCTATGTTCGAGGATGCAATACGTCGCCAATTTCTCAGCGGCCATAAAGTTGTTGCCTTTGACCGAAAGACTGGTATGATGGTGGAGGTGAAGCCGCCAAAATCTCTACGGCGTGGTAAGAGAAAAAGGAACAAGGCTTGACAAGCTATTACTTGAATCTGGTGACTCGCCTATGAAGATAAAACTCATTACCATCGCCCACGCCCGCTCAGGCGACAAAGGAGACACGGGAAACGTCGGCGTTATCGCGCGCAAGCAGGAATACTACCCGTTGCTCGCGAAACATCTGACGGTTGCGCGGGTGAAGAAACATTTCAAAGGAATCGCGTTTGGTAACGTGGAGCGGTTTGAGATTCCGAATTTGTGGGCGATAAATTTTTTGTTGCACGAGTCGCTCGGCGGCGGCGGAACGAAGTCGCTGAAGAATGATGCGCAGGGCAAAACGTTGAGCAGCGCGATGTTGAGGATGGAGTTGGAGATTCCTAATCCAAAGAAAAAGAAAACCGCCAAGACGCCAAGACGCCAAGGGAAAAGGAAGTGACTATCAAATACGATCGTGAAGAGGATGTTCTGTTTCTCCGTTTCAACGATGAAACGGTTGTCCGTGACATTTCCTACGGATGGAACATTCATGTGGGGATGACAGAGACTGGAATCGGCCAGATTACTGTGCTGGATGCAAAAAGTGCTGGGCTTCTGCCAATAAGTTTGCCCAAAGAAATATCACAACTTACCGAACTGGAGACATGATTCATCGAATGAATTGTGAATAAGAACGACGAACGATTGAATCGCTTCGCGTTGTGAACAACTTAACAAAAGGAAATCCAATGTTTGAAACTCAAAAAGATCGCGTCAAAGAACTCACAAAACAGCTCGCCTCATTACGAGGTTTTCTTTGACTTAGACGGCAAAGAACAGCAAGCGGCGGCTCTGCAATCGCGAAGCGAGGCGCCAGACTTCTGGAATGACAATGTTGCCGCGCAGAAAGTGATGCAGCAAATCAGCTCGCTGAAAGAGTGGATTGATGGCTGGAACACTCTGAAGCGAACGCTCGACGATGCAGGCTCGTTGATTGAGTTGGCAGAAGAGTCGAACGACCAATCGTTCGGCGCTGATATTGATAAAGACCTCGATAAAGTTGGAAAAGGAATTGGCGAGCTTGAGTTCCGCAACATGTTGAGCGGGGATGATGACGAGCGGAATTGCATTCTCACAATCAACTCGGGGGCAGGCGGAACGGAGTCGCAAGATTGGGCTGAGATGTTATTGCGCATGTATCTTCGCTGGGCGGAACGCAAGGGGTACAAAGTCGCGCTCACCGACAGACAAGATGGGGACGGCGCGGGAATCAAGAGCGCAACTGTGGAAGTTGTCGGCAAGTACGCGTACGGATATTTGAAAGCGGACAACGGCGTGCATCGTCTCGTCCGCATTTCTCCGTTCGATGCGAATGCCCGGCGGCATACGTCATTCGCTTCGGTGTTCGTGTATCCTGAAATGGATGACGATGTTGCAATCGAAATCAACCCCGTTGATTTGAAAGTTGATACATATCGCGCTGGCGGCAAAGGCGGGCAGAACGTGAACAAGGTTGAAACAGCTGTTCGCATCACGCACGTGCCGTCGGGAATTATTGTCGCGTGTCAACAAGAGCGCTCGCAATTCCAAAACAAGGAGCGTGCGCTCAAGATGTTGAAGTCGCAATTGTACCAGAAACGGAAAGAGGAAGAAGAGGCACGCTTGAATGCGATTGAAAGCTCGAAGAAAAAAATCGAATGGGGAAGTCAGATTCGTTCGTACGTGTTTCATCCATACAACATGGTGAAAGACCATCGCACCGACGTGGAGACGAGCGATGTGCATGGCGTGATGGACGGCGAGCTTGATGAGTTCATCAAAGGATATTTGATGGAGTTCAGCTCCAAAAGCTCGAAGTAACGCCGCATGTCCTACACCTCATTCATTGCTGAGCGCTATTTCTCATCAGCCCGTCGAAAAGGCTTTCTCTCGTTTATCAGTTCAATTGCGATTATCGGGATCGCTCTCGGTGTTGCAGCGCTCATCATTGCGCTTGCTGTGCTTGGAGGATTCGAGCAAGAACTCAAGGAGAAAGTCGTCGGCTTCACAAGTCACGTACAAGTAAGCTCGTATCGCAATCAACCCCTTCACAATGCCGCCGCAAGCATTACTCTGATCGAGCAATGCTCGCCGCTCATCAAGGCAGTGCAGCCGTTTGTTGCGCGGGAAGCGCTGATTCGTTCGAAGGAACATGTGGATGGAGTGTTCCTGAAAGGTATCGATCCGACGAGAGACATTTCCAACATTCGAAAGTATGTTGTCGCCGGGAAGTACGATGTGAGTCGAACCGCCGGCGGTATGGCGCACATGGTTGTGGGGAAAAAGCTTGCCGACAAACTTGAGACTTCTGTAGACGATAGGGTGACGATATTCGGGACAGGGAATGCCTCGGAGATCGGACAAATGCGAGCAATGCAATTCAGGGTGGTCGGGGTGTATGAAAGCGGGATGGCGGAGTACGACGACGTGTATGCTTTCACATCGCTGAAGGACGCACAGATTCTCTTTCAATTCGATGAGGCAGTCTCAGGATATGACGTCAACGTGACGGCTCTTGATAGCGTGGACGCTGCGGCGGAGCGGATTCGAGACGCGCTGGGATTTCCGCATTATCCGCGCACGGTTTTTCAAAACTACAGGAATCTTTTCAGCTGGATCGAGCTGCAGAAAAAGCCTGTGCCGATCATCCTCGGACTCATTATTATCGTTGCGACAGTGAACGTCATCGGCACGCTGCTGATGGTGGTGCTTAGCAAAACGAAAGAGATCGGCATACTGAAATCGCTTGGCGCAACGCGCCGCGACGTAACTCGAATTTTCGTTCGGCAGGGCTTATCGATCGGTATTGTCGGCACGCTGTTGGGAAATCTTCTTGCGTTCACTCTCTGTTTTGCGGAACAGAAACTCCGGTTTCTCTCGCTGCCAAGCGACATTTACTTCATGAGTTCGGTTCCGATTTTTCTCGATCCGGAGTTTTTCATTATCGTCTCGGCGATCAGCATCGCCCTCTGTTATGTTTGTTCTCTGCTGCCGGCGTGGCTCGCCGCCCGTATCGATCCCATTCGTGCAATACGGTTTGCGTAAATGTCCTTCGAACGCTTCATAGCGCAACGCTACATCCGCTCCAAACAGCAAACGTTGTTCATCAACATCATCATGCTCGTGTCGGTGATCGGAATAATGATCGGCGTTGCCGCGTTGCTGATCGTGCTCTCGGTGTTCAACGGCTTCAATAAAGTCGTAACGGATGTTCTTGTGGGATTCGATCCGCACGTCCGCATCCTTCCTGAAAGAGGCAAGTCGTTTCTCCTGTCGGATACGATGATGCAGGCATTGAATGCCGAAGAGTCCGTCACGGCGTGGTCGCCGTACATTGAAAGCAAAGCACTACTCGTTTTGCAAAGGAGCAATCGCGTGATTGTCGTAAAAGGCGTCGTTGACTCGACGATTGGAGAAGTGTCGGGTGCGAAGGAGTCCACAATCCTGGGGGAATTCAATTTGACGGGGGAGAAGAATGGCATAGTGCTTGGGGTTTCGCTCGCGGACCGGCTCGGCGCGATGATAGGCTCTGAAATCACCATTGTCAGCCCGGCAGGTGTTGACGCGATAGTGATCCAGTACGGCCAGCCGGAGATGTGGAAATTCACTGTTACGGGAATTTATGATTCGAAGAACAAGGAATACGACGCGCACTATGCGTTCATTGCGCTGGATGCTGCCCGCAAGCTTTTTCACTATGGGAACACAGTCGGCGGTGTCGAGATCCGTTTGAGGAACATTCATGATTCCGAGCCGGTGCAGGCGTCGCTCCAGCGGGCATTGGGCAAGAAGCACAAAGTCGTGACATGGTATGATCTTCACAAGGATCTTTACTCGGTGATGCAGATTGAGCGGTGGAGTGCGTACATCATTCTTTGTCTGATCATCGGTATCGCGACATTCAACATGCTCGGCTCCCTCACGATGGGTGTGATTGAAAAGCGTCGGGACATCGGTGTGTTGAAATCTCTCGGCGCATCGAATAAGAGTGTGTTGAAATTGTTTATGTTCGAAGGCTTGCTCGTCGGCGTCACGGGAACACTTCTGGGTATTGTCATCGGGCTGGCTGTTTGCTATCTGCAAATACGGTATCAGGTTTTTTCGCTGGATCCCAACGTGTACATTATTCCCGCGATTCCTGTTGATATTCGATGGACGGACTTTTTGTCCATCGGTTTTGCGTCGATGCTGCTCAGCTCGCTTGCCGCACTATACCCGGCTCGCCGCGCAGCACGGTTGCTGCCGGTCGAGGCTATTCGGTGGGAATAGAAAATGATTCGCGTTGAGAACATCACCAAAGAATTCCGCGCGGGCGATGCACAGAATGCAACGTTCCACGCTCTGCGCGGCATCAGTCTGGAGATCGGAAGAGGAGAAATCGTGGCGATCGTCGGTCCCTCGGGCGCAGGCAAGAGCACATTGCTGCACATTCTCGGAACATTGGACCGTCCAACGGCAGGCCGTGTGTTCTACGATAACGAGGATGTATTCAGCTACGGCGATGAACGGCTGGCACAGTTTCGCAACCAGCACGTCGGGTTTGTCTTTCAGTTTCATCATCTCCTTCCCGAGTTCACGGTTCTCGAAAACGTTGCGATGCCAGCGATGATTCGAGGCAAAGAGCTGGGCGAGGTACACGAGAGAGCCATGAAGTTGTTGAGCGATGTTGGAGTTGATTCGAAAGCAGCCTCAAGGCCGCTCAAACTCTCCGGAGGTGAACAACAACGGGTGGCGGTGGCCCGGGCATTGATGAATTCTCCCAAAGTTGTTTTGGCCGATGAGCCTTCCGGCAATCTGGATACGGCAAATGCTCTTCAACTCAGCGAGCTGATGTGGAATCTGAGTAGAACGCTCGGGCAGACATTTGTGGTTGTCACCCATAACGAGTCACTCGCAAGGAGAGCAGATAGGAGAATCCTGCTAAGAGATGGCGAAATCGCAAAAGATTTTTTTTCTTATGAATCGTAATTTTTTACTTGACATTTACGATAAATCGTGTATATTTACAGTTGACCTTACGACAGTTTCTCCCCTGACTGTTGTAGACAAAGGTCGAGCCCGGCGTTCCCCCCAACGCTGGGCTTTTATTTTGTAATCGAAAGTCCCAAATATTTGAGAATCTCATGGCAAAAGCGGTAAAGAAAGGCGATTCGCGGCGGCGGGCAGCAAAGGACGACAGGCTTCCACTGGCGAAGGAAAACTTCTACATCATCGGGGCCGGAATACTTGTGATTATCATTGGTTACCTTGCCCTTGCCAACGGGCCGATTGAAGGCTTTCTCCCTCTTGTTCTCGCTCCCATCATGCTCATCATCGGGTATTGCGTCCTCATTCCATTGGGAATTCTGTACAAGAAATCGTACATTAAGTCAGGAAGTTCGAGCCAAGACTCACCCTCAAAAGCGTGAGTTCAGCCGTTTGACCGCGTAGCTCAGGGGTAGAGCATCTGCCTTTTAAGCAGAGGGTCGGTGGTTCGAGCCCACCCGCGGTCACGAACCGAAAGCGGAAGTGGCGAAATTGGCAGACGCACCATCTTGAGGGGGTGGCGCCCACAAGGCATGCGGGTTCAAGTCCCGCCTTCCGCACAAGTTGAATGCTGTGAGCGTTCGGCAGTAAACCCGCCTTTCGCACGTGGAGGTTTCCAAAAGAGGACTTCGACATTCATTATTCGGTGCTCGATATTCGAGAGTTCACTTGCAATATCGAATGTTGAATCGTTGGACAACCCTTTTTTGTTTGTGTTCTATAGCAAGTCCATTCACGAAGTGTTGGGAAAACAGACTTTTGGTTTCACAGGCAAAATCCAGAAAACGTCGAAAGAGTATTGATTTTGTCATTGCATGAAAGTATATTGATTCAGCGTTACAATTGACTACCATGTTGGCACGTATCCTTTCGACATCTTTCTTCGTCATACTTCTGATTGCCACCGTCTTTGCAGGAGTCATCAAAGAGGGAAGCCTCTCTGCAAGAAGCAATGGCACCAGCATCACGATTCGTTGGCTCAGTGAAAATGAAAGCGGCGTACAGAAGTTCGTCGTCGAGCGGAAAGCGAGCGTCAACAGTGCATTCATTTTGCTCGCAGAACTTCAGCCCAGAGGAAATAACTCTTCGTATCAGTTTGTCGATGAGACTGCGTTCCGGGCTTTGAACGAAAGTATTTATCAGTACCAAGTAAAAGTTCAGTTTGCCGGCGGGGCAACAGCGATTTACGGACCGGTCTCGGTGATTCACCGAACGAGCGACGTGGGGCGGCGAACATGGGGTAGCATCAAAGCGATGTTTAGATAAGCGTTCAAGCGACGTCGAATGTAATGAAGCGATACGCACTGTGTCGCTTTTTTTGTTTTTGGTAAACGACTGTTCATGGAAACACTCAAACCGATAGTTCTTGCGTCGAGATCTCCGCGCCGGATATCGCTCTTGCATCAAATCGGGATTCGACCGACGGTTGTTCCCTCGCATGTCCCCGAGGAGTTGGACGCAAGTCTCTCACCCTCGGAAAACGCGATGCAACTCGCGCTTAGGAAAGCTCGCGAGATAGCGGTGCAGTTCGACGAAGCGATCGTTATCGGAGCCGATACGATCGTGGTTCTTGATGGAATGCTGCTGGGCAAACCTGTGAACGAGCCTGACGCAGGCCGTATGCTGCGTTTGCTTTCCGGGCGAACGCATGAAGTTGTTACCGGGTTTGCGCTTGTTGACTCTCCTTCCGGCGCGCATGTTTCTGAATACGAATCCACGTTCGTTCGTTTCAGGGAATTGCCCCCGGAAGAAATTGCTGAATACATCGCGAGCGGATCGCCTCTGGATAAGGCCGGCGCTTACGGAATCCAAGACGATTACGGAGCCGTGTTCGTGACGCGCATAGAAGGATGTTTCTATAACGTTATGGGCTTTCCTCTTTCAAAGTTTTACTCTACATTGCAAAACTTTCAATCGCATCTTTCGGAGCGAATGTATGTCGAAAAAAATTAGAGTGCTTGTCGCAAAAGTAGGGCTTGACGGACACGATAGGGGCGCGAAAATCGTGGCCGCCGCGCTGCGCGACGCGGGCATGGAAGTTATTTACACCGGTTTGCGCAAGACTCCCGATATGATCGTTGAAGCTGCAATCCAAGAAGACGTGGATGCTATCGGCGTCAGCATTCTCAGCGGCGCGCACATGACGGTCTTTCCGAAAATCGCTTCACTCTTGAAGGAAAAAGGATTGGACGACGTCCTTCTTTTTGGCGGGGGCATCATTCCTCAAAAGGATATTGACGAACTCAAGAAGATTGGCGTCGGCGAATTGTTTACTCCCGGCGCATCAACACAAGTCATTGTCGAATACGTGAAGAAGTGGGTTCCTGAGCACGGTAAATGATTCCACGTAGAATGTCTTTCCGACCGACTATGGCACATCGTCTGGTTCAATGATGCCCTCTGCAGACGAAGCCGTGTCGCCCCGCTTCTTCTGTTGTATTCTAGTTATGGTTTCTTTTCCGTCGGCTGAAAATGGAAACAAATCCTCCGGTGAAAAAATCGCCCGGTAGTCTTTCGGCAAGAAGAATTCCAAAAACTTCTCCGAGAATTCGTCGAGCCTTCGCAGGTAGTATGCAACATTCTCATCCGGAAAATTCGGGTCCCAGTCTGCGACAGGCTTGCAATTCTCGAACGTCTTCACGTTCGCATCGTTTCCGGTTACGTAGTAGGATATGGAGTCTCCCGATTTGAAATTTTTGCCTGCCGCGAGTGCAATCTCATACGCCGCGCCTTTGTTTCTTCGACCCATCTCCACGTGCCGCTTGTATTCGGCGAGCGAATCCTTCAGCGCTTCCGTCTTTGCGAAATCCCGTACCTCTAACTTGTGTTCGATGATATCGTTGCGCAGAGAAATGTAAATGCGATGCAGCCCATCAATATCGTCTCTCAGTAGGCAGTCAATGCACTGATGGACAAAACTCCGCCCAAAGCGTTCCATCGCGCGAGAAATCAGGGATGAGCCTTTCACTTTCATCCTGCCGTCATAGTCGAGCAGGGCATAGTTCTTCATTTTGTAGCTCAGCATCTTCCTGTATCGGCCATCCAGTGCGACACTGATTCCTTCGGGCATGGATGTCGAGAGATCTTCCACGAATGAGCGTTCGCTCTCTTCATCGGCGACGTGCGGCGGCGGGACAAAGAAGATTCCGTCGGTGTCCACTTCGATCACCGTTCCGTTCTTTGATTGGATGAACTCGATCATCTGCCGCAGCAGCGATTGTCCCGTTGTTGTGACGACATCTGCTTGGGCGAAATCATTGAAGAGTCCGCGAGTATAGCCGAGATAGCCGTAGAACGAATTGATGAGGATCTTGAGCGACGACTGTACTGCATCAAGTTTCGCTTTCTCCTGATTGTCGGTGGCTGTCTTCATTGCGCGCTTTGTGTCGAGCCGGGAAGCCGTGAGCGTACGCAGCAATTGCTTGAAAACCCCCAGCACATCCGATCCGGGGGAGACTCCTTTGTTGATCATGATCGAGGGATAGAGCGATTCGACGTCCGCATGGATAACTGGACCGACGATTCCCGTAACGAAGATATCCGTGTAGCCGCCTGTTGTTTGCACGCCGACACTCGGCTTCGGAAGCCCGTGCTTCACGCGAAGATATTCGCGAGTCATCAAACTCTCGATCTTCGCCGCCGAGCCTATCCGGGCAACATGCCCGTAGCTGTGCGGCAGCATTTGCGTCAGGTAAAATGTCGTTCCTGAAAGATGCTCGCTCAGCTTTCGAGTCTCGACGACGTCGTCGAGAGCATACTTCATCAATGTCTCATGATCATTGTCCCAATACCAGGAAATTCTGTCACCCTTGATGTACGTTCTCTCGGACGAGCTGAGTCCGAAATAACGGGCGGCGTATTTGAGTCCGTAGCTTTCCATGTTCCGCTTCATCACGTCGTAACTCTGCACAAGCAGCATCGTGTCAATGATATGCCGACCTGCGATTTCCGCGGCGGTGTATTCGTATGCTCGCTCCGCGTACGACGCACGAGTGTCGAACGAACGCGGCACGCTTCCGTTCCGCCCGATGCTGAATTTCACTTTATGCAAATCGCATCGCTTCAGGATGTAGGGGAGGTCGAAATTGTAGATGTTGTGCCCTTCGATAACATCCGGGTTTTTGGTGTTGATGATGTTGATGAGTTCTTCGAGCATCTGTTTCTCGTTCAGCTTCTTGCCGTCGAGGAGATGTGTCCAGCCTGTATTGTCGGAGAGTGCGACAAGAATGATCCTGTCGGTCGCCCGCTGGGCATTGCTGAACCTGTGCGAGCCACCGGTGTACGTCTCAATGTCGAGTTGCATGCGACGCAGGTCGTCGAACAACATTCCTTTGAACATCGTCCGCCCCGATTGCATCAGGTACTGCGTGATCGCGTCGGAATGGAAGTAGAGTTCATCGAGGTCGCCGTACGCTTCTTTCTTTTGTTCCGCGAAGCGATTGTACTTGTCGAGCATGTACCGAATCGCATCCCACATCGCCGACCATTCTTCAAACACGCACAGGTATTGGTAGAAACCGTTACCATCAAG